>CAYYIA010000121.1:2305-5809 GCA_964471875.1 uncultured Acidimicrobiia bacterium | reverse complement strand
GTTTCTCCCCCCGTAGGGGGGAGTACCCCGGAGGGGGGAGGGGGGCTTCCCGGTCTGACGCGATCAGATGGGGAAGCCCCCTCCGTCACTTCGTGCCACCTCCCCCTACGGGGGAGGAAACAGTCCCCTCGGCCATAGTGCGGGAATGACACCTGACTTCACCGAAGTGCTCTAGCGATAGGATGAGGGTGATGTCACCTCGTCGTCGTGTGACCTTTGGTGACGTGGCACGAGTTCTTACCGCGTACGCCTACCTCGCGTTGCTGTTCGCGCTTCCCGCCGGCCGACCCCGCGTTCTGTTCTGGGGGCTCTCAGCGTTCATATTTCCCCTTGCGGGCCTGTGGTACGTGACCCATAGGCGTGACCGCGGCAACTCCAGATAGAGAGCGCAGCAGCCTGGACGCGTCGCCGTCCCCTCAGGGACTGCCATCACACCCGACCGCGCCTCTACCCTGGCAGCGCCTCTCCCAACCACCGCAGGAACGGCCACGGCACCACACCGGCAACGACCGTGACCGCGCTCGCCACCACGAGCACGATGCGCGTGCCCATGGGGACCGCAATCCGATCGGCGCTCTCCGCGGGCTGCATGTACATGAGCACCACGACCCGCAGGTAGAAGAACAACCCGGCGACGGCCGCCACCAGCGCCACGATCACCAGCCACAGGTAGTCGGCACCGACAGCGGCGCTGAACACGGCTGCCTTGCCGACGAAGCCGGCGGTGAGGGGGATGCCACCCATCGCCAGCATCATCAGGCCCAGGCCAAGGGCCAGACCCGGCGAGCGGGTGGAGAGACCGGCGTAGTCGGCGAGGGGGGACGGACCCTGCTGCGGCCCGGACACCACGGCGGCGATGCCAAAGGCGGCCACCACCTGCACCGCATAGGTGGCGACGTAGAACCACATCTCGCCGACGCCGTCGGTACCGGCGACGAGGGCGGTGAGGATGAACCCGGCGTGGGCGACGCTGGAGTAGGCGAGCATTCGCTTGAGGTCGGTCTGGGCGATGGCGAGCAGGGTGCCCACCACGATCGAGGCCGCGGCCATGACCGCCACTGCCGGCGCCCAATCTTCGATGCGGGCATCGAGAGCGACGGTGAGCACCCGCGCCGCAGCGGCGAAGCCGGCGATCTTGGCCGAAGCCGCGAGGAATCCGGTGACGCCACCGGGTGCCCCCTGATACACGTCGGGGGCCCACACATGGAACGGCGCCGCCGACACCTTGAAACCGAGGCCGACGAGGAGCAGGGCGACACCGGCGAGCAGGATGCCGGGACGGAACAGCAACTCGGTGCCGAGGAAGGTGGCGACTCCGGAAATGGAGAGGCTGCCGGTGGCGGCGAAGACCAGAGCGATCCCGTAGAGGAAGATCGCCGATGCGAGCGCCCCGAGGAGGAAGTACTTGAGGGCGGCCTCATCGGCATCGGCGCGCTGGCGGGTGAACCCGGCGAGCACGTAGAGACTGATCGAGAACACCTCGAGGGCGATGAAGAGCATCACCAGGTTGGCGGCCGCCGCCATGAGGTGCGCCCCTGCCGAAGCGATGAGGACCAGGGTGACGAACTCGGCGCCACGCCCTCCCAGCGAACGCACCAGCGGCCACGCGGTCATCAGGGCGAGACCGGCGATGGGGAAGATGAGCATCCCGGCGAGCGAGGAGAACCCGTCCACGGAGATCATGCCGCGGAAGTATTCGGCGGCATCCTCGCCGCGGTGCCCCGTCCACTGCATCACCGACGCCGCGATGGCGCCGACGAGGCCGAGTGCCGCGGCGATCCCCCACCACCGATGCCCCGGCTTCCACTGCACATCGATCATGAGCAGGAACACGACGGCGACGGTGAGGATGAGTTCGGGCGCGATGGAGAGGTAGTTCACGTTCATGGCGCCACCTGCGGTGGCGCCGTTACCCGTTCCCCGTTGCCCGTTGCCAGGTTCGCGGACGGGTAACGGGTAACGGGTAACGGGTAACTACCCATGCCCTCGACCACCACATCACTCGTGCGACCCCACTGCGGCACTTCGTACTCCGTCACGTTCTCGATCCTCTCCAGGATCGAGTCCACCGACGGCTGGATGCGGTCGAGGGCGGGCTTGGGGTAGATGCCGAGGAAGAACACCAGCGCCAGGATCGGGGCGAGGATCAGCACCTCGCCGACGCGCAGGTCGCGCAGGTCCTGGTTCTCCGCCACGGTGATGGGGCCGGTGAACATCCGCTGATACGCCCAGAGGAGATACACCGCGGCGAGCACGACGCCGGTGGCGGCGAGGATCGCGTACACCGGTAGCGAGAGGAACGAGCCGATGAGCACGTAGAACTCGCCGACGAACCCGTTGAGTCCGGGGAGCCCGATGGAGGCGAACGAGATGAAGAGGAAGATCCCGGCGTAGATCGGCATCCGCGACGCCAGGCCGCCGAACTGGTTGATCTCACGGGTGTGGCGCCGCTCGTAGATCATCCCCACGAGCAGGAACAACGCGCCGGTGCTGAGACCGTGGTTGACCATCTGCAGCACCCCGCCCTGGAGGCCCTGGGTGGTGAGGGCGAACACGCCAAGGACGACGAAGCCGAGGTGGCTCACCGACGAATAGGCGACGAGCCGTTTGATGTCGGTCTGCACGATGGCGACGATCGCCCCATAGATGATGCCGATGACGGCCAGCACCGCCAGCACCGGCATCAGGTCGACGGCCGCCTCGGGGAACAGCGAGAGGTTGAAGCGGATCAACCCGTAGGCGCCGAGCTTCAACAGGACCCCGGCCAGGATCACCGAGCCCGCGGTCGGCGCTTCGACATGGGCGTCGGGGAGCCAGGTGTGGAACGGGAAGATCGGCACCTTGATGGCGAACGACAGGCCGAATGCGGCGAACAGCCAGAACTGGGCGGTGCGGCTGAGGTCGGAATCGAGCAGGCGCACGAAATCGAAGGTGGGGGCGCCGTCGCCACCGAGGAAGCCGAGGAACAGGATCCCGGCGAACATCACCGCCGAGCCGAGGGCGGTGAACAGGAAGAACTTCACCGCGGCATGCACCCGGCGCTCACCGCCCCAGATGCCGATGATGAAGTACATCGGGACGAGCATCGCCTCCCAGAACACGAAGAAGACCAGCAGGTCGAGGGCGAGGAACACGCCGATGATCCCGGCCTCGAGCAGCAACATCGCCACGGCGTACTCCCGCACCCGATGCTTCACCCCGAAACTCGCCGCCAGCGAGATGGGAAACAGGAAGGCGGTGAGCACCACGAGGAAGAGCGATATGCCATCGATGCCGAGATGCCAGCCGACACCCCACGGCTCGTACCAGGTGGTCTGCTCGACGAACTGGAACCCGGCGACACCGGACTCGAAGTCGACGAGCATCCACACGGCGGCCCCAAGGGTGATGAGCGACAACCCCACCGCCACCGGCAGCACGATCTCCGACCGCCGCGGCGGGATGAGCAGGAGCGCGAGAGCGCCCAGCACCGGAAGCACGATGAGGGTGGAGAGGATGGGGAAG
>CAYYIA010000121.1:0-2205 GCA_964471875.1 uncultured Acidimicrobiia bacterium | reverse complement strand
GAACCACGCCAGCAATCCCACCGCTCCCGCGGTGATGGCTAACCCGTAGGTGCGCACGAAGCCGGTTTGGAGGGGGCGGAGCCAGCCGCCCAGGCGGCGCACCAGGCCACCGGTGCCTTCGACGGCGCCGTCGATGATGCGGGCGTCGAAGCGGAAGGCCAGCCAGGCGGCGCCGAGCTTGCCGGTGCGGGCGAACACCTGGCCGTAGACGTCATCGATGTAGTAGCCGCGACCCATGATCCGCCAGGTGCGGCTCTCCTCGGTGCGATAGGTGCGGTAGCGCACCGCGGCGAGGGCGATCCCGGCGAGGGCGGCGAGCACCGAGGCTCCGGCGAGCATCAACGCCAGGGAACCCTCGGGCGGATGCGCCAGATGGACGAGCTCGAACACGGGATCGAGAAAGTGTTCGAGGGCGGTGCGGAAGGGGGTGTTCACCAGTCCCCCGATCACCGAGAGGCCGGCGAGGGCGACGAGGGGGACCGTCATCACCTTGGGCGACTCGTGGGGATGCAGACCCTCGGCCCACCGCGGGGTGCCGAAGAAGGTGAGCCACATCATGCGGGTCATATAGAACGCGGTGAGCGCCGCGGTGAGCAGACCGATGCCGAACAGGACCACCCACAGTCCCCCGCGCTCGTACACCGTTCCCAGGATCTCGTCCTTCGACCAGAACCCGGCGAGCGGGGGGATGCCCGAGATCGCCAGCCAGCCGATGGCCATGGTGACGAAGGTCACCGGCATCTTGCGGGCCAGCCCACCCATCCGGGTCATGTCCTGCTCCCCGGCCATGCCGTGGATCACCGAACCCGCCCCGAGGAAGAGCAGCGCCTTGAAGAAGGCATGCGTCATGAGGTGGAACACCCCGGCGACATGGGCGGCGGCGCCGACGGCCATGAACATGAACCCGAGCTGCGAGATGGTCGAATAGGCGAGCACCCGCTTGATGTCGCGTTGCGCCAACGCGATGGTGGCGGCGAAGAGGGCCGTCGCCGTTCCGACGATCGCCACCACCGCACCCGCCACCGGTGAGGCCTCGAAGATCGGGGCGGTGCGGGCCACCAGGTACACACCGGCAGTGACCATGGTGGCGGCATGGATCAGGGCCGACACCGGCGTCGGACCCTCCATGGCATCGGGGAGCCACACGTACAACGGCAACTGCGCCGACTTGCCGGCGGCGCCGACGAGGAGCAGCAACCCGATGGCGGTAGCGGTGCCCGAGGCGAGACCGTGGGCGCCCTCGAGCACCTCGTCGAAGCGGAAACTGCCAAAGTGGTCGAAGACCACCATGAGGGCGACGATGAACCCGACGTCACCGACCCGGTTGACGATGAACGCCTTCTTGCCGGCAGCGGCCGCGGACTCCTTCTCGAACCAGAACGAGATCAGCAGGTAGGAGGAGAGCCCCACCAGTTCCCACCCGACGAAGAGCATGGCGAAGTTGTTCGCCAGCACCAGGATGAGCATCGAGGCGATGAACAGGTTGAGGTAGGTGAAGAACCGTCCGAAGCGCGGGTCGCCGTGCATGTACCCGATCGAGTAGAGGTGGATGAGCGCCCCGACGCCGGTGACGACGAGCGTCATCAACGCCGAGAGCGGATCCCAGCGCAGCTCGGCGGCCACCCCGAAGGCGGGGAACCAATCGAACCAGCGCACCAGCACGGGTTCACCGGTGCCGGCGAAGAAGTCCGCAGCCGCCACCACCGCACCGCCGAAGGCGCCGACCACGGTGAGGGTGCCGAGGTACCCGGCCCAGGGCTCGCCGAGTCGCTTGCCGAAGAACACCATGACCACCGCCCCAGCGAGGGGGAGGAGCACGGCCAGGGAGACGAGCATGTCGGTCATCCCTTGAGCCCTGCCAGTTCGTCCACGGACGCGGTCTTCCGGCGACGGAACACCGCCACGATGATCGCCAGCCCCACGACCACCTCGGCCGCGGCCACCACCATCACGAAGAGCACCGAGATCTGGCCGTCGATCACGTTGAGTTCACGACCGGCGGCGACGAAGGTGAGGTTGACCGCGTTCAGCATCAACTCCACCGACATGAACATCACGAGCGCATTGCGGCGCAGCAGGATGCCGCTCGCGCCGATGACGAAGAGCACCGCCGCGAGGGCCATGTACCAGCCCGGGGTGACGGTCATGCTTCCGCCTCCTCGTCGTCGCGGAAGAACGCCAGGGCGATGGCGCCGGTGGCGGCCA
>CAYYIA010000120.1:0-5830 GCA_964471875.1 uncultured Acidimicrobiia bacterium | reverse complement strand
ATTCATTCGAAGGCGAAAGCGACCATCAGGATTGGGACCTTGCCGTCGATGGCAGCCGCCGTCCGATCTTTGCGGACCTGCTTCGGCGAGTCGGCGAGGTGGAGGGGATTCGGCGCATCCGATTCACCAGCCCGCACCCGAAGGACATCCGCACCGACGTCCTCGAGGCCATGGCCGAGACGCCTGCCGTGTGCGAGCAACTTCACCTCCCGCTGCAGAGTGGCAGCGCCTCGATCTTGCGCGCCATGCAGCGCGGTTACACGCCGGAGCGCTTCCTGGAGAAACTTCGCCTGGCTGAGAAGACGATCCCCGGACTGGCAACCTCGACGGACATCATCGTGGGGTTTCCCGGCGAGACCGAGTCCGACTTCCAGGCGACGCTCGATGTGATGGAGGAGGCCCGCTTCGACGGGGCGTACATGTTCATCTACTCGCCCCGGCCCGGCACCGCCGCGGCGACGATGGCTGGTCATGTCGATCGCGAGGTGGCATCGGAGCGGTTCGCACGACTCGCTGCCTTGCAGCAGCGCATCTCGGTGGAGAAGAATGCTGCGCTCGTGGGGACCATCGTGGAGGTTCTCAGCGAAGGCCCGTCGCGCAAGGACGCGGCGATGATCACGGCGCGCACGCGCACCAACAAGGTGGTGCACGTCCCCGGGCCGTATCCATCCGGGACGTTTCTCCTTGCCCGGATCGACCACGCCTCGCCGAGCCATCTCGTGGGGACACCGGTCTGACCACCATTGCGGCGGTTCTCGGCCCCACCGCTGCCGGCAAGAGCGCCATCGCCATGGCCCTCGCCCAGCGGTTCGAAGCGCACATCGTGTCCGTGGACAGCATGCAGGTGTACCGCGGCATGGACATCGGGACGGCCAAACCGTCGGCGGCGGAGCGGGCGTTGGTGCCGCATCACCTCATCGACATTGCCGATCCCACCGACCCCTTCTCCGTAGCCGAGTTCCAGCGCATCGGCCGCACCGTTCTCGAGGACGCCAGTTCCGCCGGGCGGCGGATGCTCATCGTCGGCGGCAGCGGACTGCACTTCCGGGCACTGGTGGACCCGCTCGAGTTCCCCCGATCGGATCCCGCGATCCGGGCGGAGATCGAGGCACTGCCGCTCACCGAGGCGGTGCGGCAATTGGTGAGCGCCGATGGGGAGGCCGGCTCACTGGTGGACCTGGCGAATCCCCGGCGGGTGGTGCGTGCCCTCGAAGTGTTTCGCACGACCGGGTCGACGCCGAGTGCTCGAGCGGCGACTCCCGAGGCGGAGGCGATACGGACCTACCGGGGCTTGTGGCCGGTGGTCGGCATCGGCGTCGACCCCGGACCGGCACTGGGGGACCGGATCCGGAAACGGTTTGGTGAGATGCTCGCCGCCGGGTTTCAGGCCGAGGTCGAGGGGCTGGCCCCGCGGATGGGCGTGACGGCCGCTCAGGGTGTGGGCTATCGCGAGGTTCTCCGGGTGGTGCGAGGGGAGTGGCCGCTCGATCTGGCAACTCGCCGTGCGGTCGGTGCCACGATCTCGCTGGCCAGACGGCAGCGTACGTTCCATCGGCGCGATCCGCGGGTGCGCTGGCTGGAGTGGGATGATGAGGCCTCGCTGGTCGCAGGCGCCACCGCGATGCTGGAGGAGGCCGGATGGACTTCGTGAAGATGGAAGGGCTGGGCAACGACTTCATCGTCGTCGAAGGTCCGCTGTCGCCGACTCCCGATCAGGTGGCTTCCTGGTGTGATCGCCGTCGCGGTATCGGAGCCGACGGCGTTCTCGTCGTCGGGGCCGGGGAGACCGTGCGGATGGGGTACTGGAATGCCGACGGGTCCGCGGCGGAGATGTGCGGCAACGGTCTGCGCTGTGTCGCTCGCTTTGCTCGCCTGCGGGGCATGGCGACGACCGATGCGTTCGTCGTGCACACCCCCATCGGACCGCGGCGCGTCGAGGTGGGGGAGTCGACCGTGCGCGTCGAGTTGGGTTCGGTGGTGGTTGCGCCCGGATCCGTCGAGATCGCCGGCTACCGCGCCGTTGCGGTGAACGTGGGCAATCCCCACGCCGTGGTGTTCGTCGACGACTGTTACTCGGTCCCGGTGTCGGCGGTGGGGCCGCTCATCGAGACGGACCCGGCCTTTCCGGGGCGCACCAATGCCGGCTTTGCGACCGTGGTGGACCCGAGGCACCTGGCGTTGCGGGTCTGGGAGCGGGGCGTCGGCGAAACCCTCGCCTGCGGAACCGGGGCAGCCGCCGCGGTCGCAGCGGCCTGGGGAGGCGGCCTCACGGGTCCCGCGGTCACGGTGCGGTTGCCCGGTGGCGACCTCGAGGTCGAGATCCTCGATGGGGTCGCCTGGATCGAGGGTCCGGCGCGAGTCGTCTATGCCGGGGCGCTCTGATCAGCGAACGGTGCGGATCACGGCAACGACCTTGCCGAGGATCTCGACGCCACCGGTGAGCACGATCGGTTCGTAGTCGGGGTTCTCCGGAAGCAGCACCACTCGCCCCGGTTCTCGACGAAGGCGCTTCACGGTCGCCTCCTCACCATCGACGAGGGCTGCGACCAACTCTCCGTCGCGGGCGTCAGGTTGCCTGCGGATCACCACCAGGTCGCGGTCGAAGATCCCGGCGAGGATCATCGAGTCGCCCTGGACCCGCACCATGAATACCGGATCATTGCCCACGATCTCGGTGGGGAGCGGGAAGATCTCCTCGATGTCCTCCTCGGCGAGGATCGGGGTTCCCGCGGCGATTCGCCCCACGAGCGGGACGTCGCGCACGGGTGCCCGACGAAGGTCGGGCTCCTCCTCGATCACCTCGATGGCCCGGGGCTTGGACGGGTCGCGGCGAAGCAGACCGGCCTCGACCAGCGCGGAGAGGTGGCTGTGCACCGTCGAAGGCGAGCTGAGTCCTACGGCCTCGCCGATCTCGCGCACGGAGGGCGGATACCCGCGCCGGCGGACGGTTTCGAGGATGAGGTCGAGGATCTCCCGTTGGCGTTCGCTGATGTCGCTCGGGGCCATCGTCGTCTCCCTGGTGGTCGTGGTGGTCGCCACGGTACCGCTTTTCGCGCTCTCGGGCAAACATATGTTCGATCTTGACGAGCGAACACGCGTTCGATACAGTGTGGCAGCGCAGCGAACACGCGTTCGTGTCGTACCCCGACCGTACGTTGTGCAAGGTGTGAGGGTCGGGCAGCGGCCCTCACTGGCAGACAGGAGCCAACGCCATGACGATGCCCGCCAGCACCCGAACTCGGGTCGTGGTTCTCCTCACCTCGATCGTCATGGCGTTGGTGATCCTGTTGGCCGGCGCCGTCGTGGCCGAGGCCGACGATCCGTCGAGTCCCGCCCCCGTCGCCTTCGTCGATCACACCGTCCGGTCCGGTGACACCCTGTGGGACATTGCCGCCGACCACGTGACTCCTGGGGACGATGTCCGGGTTCTGATCGAAGACATCAAGCATTACAACGGATTGGCCACGAGCGTGATCGTGCCTGGTCAGGTGCTCCAGATCCCGGTCGGGTGACCGGCCCGGCGAATCGGGATCCGCGGCACCACGAGCCCGGAATCGGGGGTGACGTGGCCCCCCTACGCTGGCTGGCTATGCGATGCCCGTACTGCGGCGCCGACGACACCAGGGTGGTCGATAGTCGTCCCGTCGAGGGTGGTGCGGCCATTCGGAGACGGCGTGCGTGCGAAGCCTGCGAGCAGCGCTTCACCACCTACGAGCGGCGCGAGCCGGCCCTGATGGTGCGCAAACGCGACGGCCGCCTCCAGCCCTTCGACCCTGCGAAGGTGCGGGCGGGCATGCAGCGCGCCCTCGCCGATGGCGGTGCCGATGCCGACACGCTCGACGGCGCCGTGGGCCGCATCGAGGCGTATGTGGAAGAGCATGGGCCCGAGGTGACCGCGGTCGAGATCGGTCGGCAGGTACTCCGCGAATTGCGATCGATCGATGAGGTCGCCTACCTGCGATTCGCCTCGGTGTACAAGGACTTCGCCGGCGCCAGCGACTTCTCTCTCGAGATGCAGACCCTGCAGGATCCCCGGGACTGAGGCCTTCAGCCGAGTTTGATCCGCGCCTCCTCGAGCCCGGCAAGCAGGTCCGGGATGAGCGCCGCCGCGGCGGCGTCCACATCTGCGACTGCAGCCTCGAGTTCGGCGTTTGCCAGCGCGGTCCGCGCCTGGAATTCGGCGACGAGCGCCGTGGTCGTCTCCACCTCGCCCCGGCGCAGCGACAACAAGTACCGGTCGGCCCAGTCGGGAAGCGCCTCGATCGCCTCGGCCACCCGCTCCCGGTAGGCGGCGAACAGCGGATCATCGTCGAGCGCCTCGAATGCGATCTCGGTGTCCGTCTGCATGTCGGCGATGGCTCGCGCCGCCGGGTCGATGAGTTCCTCCGGGGCCTGGGTGGGGAGGAAGGGGAAGGCAAGGATGTTGCCCGCCGCCTCCCGGTAGGTCGTGGCCGAGGCGAGGTCGGCGAGGAGGGTCTCAGCGGTGTCGACCATCGCCAGCATCTCGGAGCGGGCGGGGCGAAGTTCTTCGATCGGCCCGACAGGGAGCAGCGGGATCACCGTCGGCAGGCTCGCCCGCGCCACGTCGGCGAACGCCGTCGTGGCGCTGGAGAACGCCGCAAGGGCGACGGGGTCGCTCGGAACGGGAGCAGCGGCGTAGGCGATGAGGGCAGGCTCGTACGCATCGAGGGCGGCGTGGTACTCGATCCGCCTGGCATCGGCTCGCTGCTGAGGGACGGTGACGAGCACCTGGACCGCCACCAGCGCCAGGCCGCCGAGCACGGCCGCGGCGACCAGGATCGACCAACGGAACGAGCGTCGGGTACCGATGGCCCGGCTCAGGGGTTGCGGATGCCAGTCGAAGTCGAGGTCCGACAGGGGCTCGGCCGGCCCGGATGGCTCCATGTGGCGCGCCACGGTGGCCGGGGTCGTCTCCAGCATCCCGAGGATCGTGCGCTTGTTGGCGGCGCGTTCGCGGGGGTGTATCGGCATGGCCTCCATGGGTCATCATCGACCCGGGAGTGAGTTTGCTCAAGCGGCGGCGGTTTGCCCGCCATTTCCCGATCCGGCGCCTCCCCCGGGCGGCAGGCGATAATCGGATCATGCGAATCCCATTGCAGCAACTCGACCCCGATCTGCCGGTTCCCGCCCATGCGCTTCCCGGTGACGCCGGAGTCGACCTCCCCGCCCGCGAGGCGGTGGTCCTGGCACCGGGGGAGCGCCGCCTCGTTCCCACCGGCTTTGCGGTCGCCATCCCCGAGGGCTACGTCGGTCTCGTCGCCCCCCGTTCCGGATTGGCGCTGCGGTCGGGGATCTCCATCGTCAATGCCCCCGGGGTCGTCGACAGCGGGTATCGGGGGGAACTCGCCATCATCCTGGTCAACCTCGGTCGAGAACCCGTATCCATCGCCCGTGGTGACCGCATCGCCCAGCTCGTCGTCCTGCCCGTTGCCGGCGTCGAGTTCGACGTCGTCGAGACGCTCGAGTCATCAGATCGCGGGCCGGCCGGATTCGGATCCACCGGTTCCTGAGCGCCGAAGCCACGGCGTATACTGCCGGTCCTCGCGGACGTAGCTCAGTTGGTAGAGCGTCACCTTGCCAAGGTGAAGGCCGCCGGTTCGAGACCGGTCGTCCGCTCCAGGGGCGGGATGCCTGGCGTTCTGCGGACCTGGCGGCGTGGCCGAGTGGTTCAGGCAAGGGTCTGCAAAACCCTTTACCCCGGTTCAATTCCGGGCGCCGCCTCGGGGCAGGCCACGGGGCCTGGCTTGCGGGCGCTTAGCTCAGCGGGAGAGCGCTTCCCTGACACGGAAGAGGTCACTGGTTCAATCCC
>CAYYIA010000119.1:0-5865 GCA_964471875.1 uncultured Acidimicrobiia bacterium | reverse complement strand
CGCCTGCGCTCGCAGGATTCGTGTCACCGTTCGGGGGCTGCGCTCTGGGGGCGATCACCATTCCGATGACCCCCGAGATGATTCACGTCTGGGTGCTTCCCGGGATCGAGGACCGCTTCGGTGACATCGATCAAGACTGGCTGAGCGCCTACCTGGCTGGTGACCCGGTCGGTTCGTAAGTCGGTGCGTCGACCCCCTTGAGCGGATCACTCGCAGGGCGTACCTTCTCTTCGTCCACGCCTCCGCCGGCGACCTCCCCTGGACCATCACCAAGGGAGTCGCATGGAAGAGGAGCTGGAGCACGTTCCCTGGGCCGATCTCATGGCCGAGTCGGAACCGGAGGATCGGCGCCGCAGGACGATCTATCTCGGCGTGGCGATCGTTGGTGCCATGGTGCTCGGCGTTATCGTGGCCCGGACGTGGTGGGCAGCCCCATCGCTACCGCCTCCGGTTGCCCCGAGTGCCGAGGTCCCCATCGCCGCCACCTCCCTCCCCGCGGTGCCGGAGCTTCCGCTGTACAGCGAGGCCGATCTCATGGCAGATCCCCCCGACCCGGCAGCCCGGTTGGCGATGGTGCGCGCCGAGTGGTTCGTCACGGACTACTTCACCGCCGATCTCGAGCCGAGCGGATCCGCCGAGGTGCGCGCCGCGCTCCCGGCATCGGTGGCGGCCGAGTTGTCGCTCGATGTCGGAGCCGCGGTGTCCTACGTGGAGTGGGCTCGGGCGTACCGGGTGGAGGAGGCCGGCAACGGGGTCTATCGGGTGGCGGTGGTGTTTCGAACGCTCGGAGCCCCACCAGATCGCGGGTTCACCCGTCAACCGATCCGGGCGGTGGAGGTGCTCATCGCGGTGGAGGGTGATGGCGCCACGGTCATCGACCTTCCCTCACCGGCCTTCGTGGCCCTCGGTCCCGAGATCGCGGCCTTCGAGGGTGAGGAGGCCTCACCCCCACAGGAGATCGTGGACCAGGTGTCGACCCGCGCCTCGCTCTGGGGCACGGAGCCCCGCATCGTCTCCGCCAGGCATCTCGATGGTGAGTGGCGGGTGGTGGTGACGATCGCCGATGGTGTGGGGGCGCGCTGGCCGTTGGCGATGCGGGTGACGGCCGGGGGGTAGCGGGTCGAGGCGGGGCTAGCCTCGCCTAAATGGTGCTGCGACGCCCTGAATTCGATCGCCTGGTTCCATCAGATGTCGACCCGTTTCCGGGTCGACATCTGATGGAACCAGGCGAGTCGATTTCAGGGCGTCGTTACCCGAAGGTGATCTCGAGGATGCCGGTGGCCTCGGGGACGATCTCGTCCCAGTGGGCGTCCGGGTTCTTCGAGAGCGTGACGAAGTCGGCCGACATGAAGACGCTGGTGACCCCGGGGATGGCGAGCAGCGGAGCTGCGATGGGATCGTCCGTCGGCTTGCCGGCAGCGAACGACTTCGGGGCGTCGAACATCGCACTCACCGTGAACTTGAGAGCGTTGGGATTCGGGGTCTGGCTGATGATCACGGGCATGTGCTGACTTCCGGTGCGGGCCGCGGCATCGTAGCGGTGGCCTGATGCGAGTCGCCGTCGACGTTGGCGGCACCTTCACGGACATCGTGTTCTGGGATGGCGCCACCCTCCGCACCTCCAAGGTGTCGACGACGCGCGATCAATCCGATGGACTGGTCGCCGGCGTGGAAGCGATCGGTGCCACCGGTGTCGACCTGGTGCACGGCACCACGGCGGCGACCAACGCGGTGCTGCAGCGCAAGGGGGCCCGCACCGCGTGCGTGACCGATGCCGGGTTCGAGGATCTGATCGAGATCGGTCGCCAGGACCGGCCGTCGCTCTACGACACGGCAGTGGTACGGCCGGAACCGCTGGTCCCGAACGCGCTCCGCTTCGGCGTACCCGGCCGTGCCACGGCGTCGGGTGCGAGCGGCGAAGCCGATCTCGCCGCAATGATCGGGGAGATGGTGGAGGCGGCACCGGAGGCGGTGGCGGTGTCGCTCCTGTACGGGTTCGCCCATCCGGAGCGGGAGCGGGCGGTGGCTGCGGCCATTCGCGGGGTCCTGGATCGGGTGCCGGTGTCGCTGTCGAGCGAGGTCGCCGCCGAGATCCGCGAGTTCGAGCGGGCCTCGACCACGATCCTCAACGCCTACCTCATGCCCGTCGTGGAGCGCTACCTGCTTCGCCTTGCCGATCGGGTGCGGGCGACCACGATGGTGATGCGCAGTTCAGGCGGCCTGATCCCGCTCGCCCAGGCCGCGTCGCTGCCCGCTTCGATCGTGCTGTCCGGCCCGGCGGGCGGGGCGGTGGCGGCGGCGGCGCTGGCTCACGCGCTCGGCCTGTCGACCGTGCTCTCGTTCGACATGGGCGGCACCTCCACCGATGTGTGCCGGATCGAGCGGGGTCGACCCGAGGTGGCCTACCAGCGTGCGATCGATGGGCTGCCGTCAACCATGCCATCGGTGGCGATTCACACGGTGGGTGCCGGTGGTGGCAGCATCGGCTGGATCGACCCCGGTGGGGCATTGCGGGTGGGTCCGGCGAGTGCGGGTGCCGATCCCGGTCCGGCCTGTTACCGCCGGGGAGGACTGGTCCCCACGGTCACCGACGCCGACCTCGTCACCGGGCGGATTGGAACCGATCTCGCTCTCGGAGGCACCGTCATCCCCGATCGCGACGCGGCACGCAATGCCCTTCGGCGACTCGGCGCGGCGGGCGGCGGAGACCCCCAATCATTGGCGCTCGGGATGATCGAAGTGGTCGAAGCGCACATGGAACGCGCGGTGCGACGGGTCTCGGTGGAGGAGGGCACGGATCCGAGAGACGCCGTGCTGATCGCCTTTGGCGGGGCGGGAGGGTTGCACGCCACCGCACTGGCCCGGCGGCTGGGGATGGCAGGGGTGGTGGTGCCATCGCACGCCGGAGTCTTCTCGGCACTGGGTCTGCTGCTGGCGCCTCCGCGGGTCGACATCGCTCGCAGTGTGCTGCTCGACGGTCTGCACGGCCTCGGCGACGCGGTCACCGCGACGATGTCCGAGGCGCGCGCTGCCGTCGGCGGTGGGGAGGTCGCGGCGTACGTCGATCTGCGGTACCGCGGTCAGTCGCACGAGACCACCGTGGCCTATCACCCGGGGGAGGGCGACGACGTGCTGGCCGCTCGGTTCCACGAGGCCCATCGGCGCCGCAATGGCTTCGATCGTCCGGGTGATCCCGTGGAGGCGGTGACGGTTCGCGCCGAGGCGACGCTTCCGGCCGCATTGCGGTGGGACGATCTCCCGCCCCCGGTCCCGTGGGGTGACGCGCGTCGGGGGAGCCGGTCGGTGGCGACGGCGTCGGGTGTGGTGGACGCCGCAGTGTGGCATCGGAGCGGGTTGCGACCCGGTGACGAGGTCGCCGGACCCGCGGTGATCGAGGAGGACGAAGCCACGACCTTCCTCGGGGTGGGCGAGGTCGGACGGGTGCACGAGTCGGGTGCCCTGGAGGTGTCGTGGTGAGCCGCGTCGACGCCGTGACCCTCGAGGTGGCCCGGCACCGCTTCGCCGCCGTCGCCGATGAGATGGGCGGGGTGCTCCGCCGCACCTCCCACTCGCCCAACATCAAGGAGCGCATGGATTGCTCGGCGGCGGTCTTTGTCGCCGATGGCGAGATGCTGGCGCAGGCGGAGCACATACCGGTGCATCTCGGCTCGATGCCGGCCTCAGTGGCAGCAGTGATCGCGCAGTTCGGCATCGATCCGCCTGCGGGGGTGCAGTTCGCCGTCAACGATCCGTTCCACGGCGGGACCCACCTCAACGACCTCACCCTGCTTCGGCCGGTCCACTCGGCGGGACGGCTCGTGGGATGGGTGGCCAACCGGGCGCATCACGCCGATGTCGGTGGCGAGGCGCCCGGGTCGATGCCCGCACACGCCACTCGTCTCGACCAGGAGGGTCATGTGGTGCCGCCGGTGGTGGCGGTCGTCGATGGCCGCTGGGACGAGTCCTTTCTCGCCGGATTCGTCGGTGCCACCCGTACTCCCGTCGAGCGGCTCGGTGACCTCTCGGCGCAGATGGGTGCCAACGAGGCTGGCGCACGCCGCCTCCTCGAGGTGCACGCCTCGTATGGCGGGGCATTCGACCAGGTCACCGCGGCTCTCCTCGGCTACGGCGAAGCCCGGATGCGAGCCGCGTTGGCGGCGTTGCCCGACGGGTCGTACTGGTTCGAGGACTACATGGAGTGGGGTGAGCGCGACGTTCCCATTCGGGTCGAGGTGACGGTATCCGGCGATCGCTTGATGGCCGACTTCTCGGGGTCGTCGCCGCAGATCGCCGCCAACTTCAACGCCGTCGAGGCGGTGACCCGGTCGTGCCTCTACTACGCGGTGCGCGTCGCCACGGATCCGACGATCCCGGCCAACGGCGGGTGCTATCGGCCGATCGAAATGCGTGTGCCAGCAGGTTCGATCGTGGGAGCCAATCCTCCGGCGGCGGTGGCGGCGGGAAACGTCGAGACCAGTCAGCGCATCGCCGACGTGGTCCTTGGTGCCCTGGCGAAGGCGGCACCCGATCGGGTGCACGCCGCCTCCCAGGGGACGATGAACAACGTGCTCATGGGTGCCGGCGGCACGGTCTACTACGAGACGATCGCCGGAGGCGAGGGCGGCGGACCGCGCCGTGCGGGTCAGTCCGGGATCCACACCGGGATGACGAACACCCGCAACACCCCGATCGAGTCGCTCGAGACCCATTACCCATTCCGGGTGATCGCTTTCGGTCTGCGCAGGGGGTCGGGTGGGGCGGGACTCCACCCCGGGGGGGAGGGGATCGTACGCGAGGTCGAGTTCCTCGAAGCGGGTGAGTTGTCGCTGATGGGTGAGCGCCGCCGCCACCGCCCCTGGGGCCTCGCTGGGGGCGAGCCAGGTGCCGTCGGTGAGGACTGGCTGATCCGTCGCAACGGCTCCCCGGAGCGTCTTCCGGGGAAGGTCACCCTGCCGGTACGCGCCGGTGAACGCCTGCGAGTGCTCACGCCCGGCGGTGGCGGTTGGGGCCGGTTCGGCTAGCCCCCAACGGGGGCCGAACCTCATCGCACGAGGGCCGGAAGCCACTGTCGATCACGGGCGGGAAGCCATACGTTGTCCTGTGGACACGGCCCGCGCGCGAAGAGGTGGGACGAAAGGCCTGGCGTGAACTACATCGTGCTGGTCAAGCAGGTTCCGAACATCAAGAACATCCCTCCCGATGCCTGGGACTGGGAGAAGGGGATCCTGAAGCGCAATCTCCTCGAGACGGTCTGCAACGAACTCGACAAGCAGGCCCTGGCGTTCGCCGCAGCACTGCGCCGCCAGCGCGATGGCACGATCGTGGCGTTGACGATGGGACCCCCCTTTGCGACGGACGTGCTCGCCTATGCCCTCTCCGTCGGCGCAGACCGGGCAGTGCTTCTCACCGATCGCAAACTCGGCGGTGCCGACACCCCGGCCACGGCGTATCCCCTGGCCCAAGCCATCCGCCGTATCGAGAGCGAGATCTTTGGGGGTGATCGCGACTACCTCGTCGTCACCGGCATGCAGTCGGTGGACGGCGACACGGCTCAGGTTCCACCGCAGGTGGCCGAGGAGCTTGGGATCCCCCACATCGCCTACGCCACGTCCTTCGAGTTCTCCGAAGACGTGCTGCAGGTGGCACGGATCACACGCAGCGGTCGAGAGGTGGTCGCTCCGACCCGGTATCCGGCCCTGATCACCGTCACCAAGTGGACCGAGACCCCGTTCGCCACCTTCGCCCGCACCCGCTGGGCGTTCGACCAGCAGGTCACGGTATGGGGTGCGGAAGACGTGGGTGCCGACCCCACCCGCATCGGCCTGAAGGGCTCGCGCACCGGGGTGCACCGCATCTTTTCACCCA
>CAYYIA010000118.1:0-5867 GCA_964471875.1 uncultured Acidimicrobiia bacterium | reverse complement strand
GTCAAGCTCTTTGCGGTGCTGCGCCAACTCGCCGCCGAGCGTCTGATCGTGATCTTCGTGTCCCACAAACTCGAAGAAGTCGAGGCCCTGTGTCACCGGGTCACGGTGATGTCCCGGGGCAAGGTGGTGGGGCGACGCGACCTCCCTACACCTCGAGCCGAGTTGGTGAACTTGATGTTCGGCGACATCACCCTGGGCGGAGATCGCCCGGACGTCGCTCTCGGCGGCCCCGCGCTGAGTCTGCATGGGGTCTCCGCCCGGAGCCGAGGCGCGGCCACCTATGAAGACCTCACGGTCCGGCGCGGCGAGGTGCTGGGACTGGCCGGCCTCGAAGGCAGTGGGCAGCGGACCTTTCTCCGGCTGTGCGCCGGCCTCGACCCCGTCGGTTCCGGAACGATCGCCATCGGCGATCAGCAACTGGCGGGCAAGCCATACCGCCGATTCCTCGATGCCGGTGTGCACTACATCCCGGCGGGGCGCCTCGAAGAGGGGCTCATCGCCGGTCTCTCGATCGCCGAGCACCTCGAACTGGTCGGATCCCATCGCTCGTTCATGGTGGATCGGGTCGCCGCCGACGCCGTGGCCGCCGAGCGAATCGCGGAGTTCTCCATCAAGGGAAAGGCAGCGACGACGGCCGATGCGCTGTCCGGGGGAAACCAACAGCGCCTGCTGATGGCGATGGCCCCCGACGATCCGGTCCTCCTGCTCATGGAGCACCCCACGCGAGGTCTGGATCTCGGGTCGGCCGAGTGGGTCTGGGAGCGAATGCTGCGATCCCGGGCGGGCGGCACCGCGATCGTGTTCGCCTCATCCGACCTCGAGGAGCTGCAGCGCTACAGCGATCGCATTGCCGTCTTCTACGAGGGAAGGATCATCGCGGTCGTTCCGGCCTCGAGTGCGACCAGCGCGTCGCTCGGACTGCTCATCGGCGGGGTGACCCCGTGAAGCGACTGCGATCCGTACCCACCGCCATCGCCGTCGGGTTCGGTGTCATCGTCGCGATCCTGTTCGCCGCCGGAGCGCCGCCGCTCGAGGCGATGCGAGTGGTCTTCGATGGGGCCTTCGGCACCCCCGACCGCCTCGGTGCCACCCTCATGGCCTGGACTCCGCTGGTGCTCGCCGCCGCCGGACTCCTCATCACGTTCCAGGCCGGCCTGTGGAACATCGGCGTCGAAGGCCAGATCGCCATGGGAGCGATCGGCGCGGCCTGGGTGGCTCGCTCGGTCGAGGCGCCGTCGGTGATCGTGGTACCGCTCACCCTGATCGGCGGAGCGGTGTTCGGCGCGGCGTGGGCGCTGATTCCCGCGTGGTTGCGCACTCGCTTCCGGGTCCACGAGATCTTCTCCGGCGTGGCCCTGTCATTCGTTGCCGGTGCGATCGCGGTGTACTTGATCATCGGTCCCTGGTCGCGCACCGGGGTGGCGTCCACGAGCGGCACCGACCTCTTCGACGAGCGGGCGTGGCTCCCCACCATCGGCTCATGGCGGCCGTCGCCGATCGGGATCGCTGCGGCGGTGGCGGCGGTGATCGCGGTCCTGGTGCTGTTGCGTGGCTCGCGCTTCGGGCTCCGCATCCGGGCGGTGGGGCGCAATGCGGAGAGCGCCCACCTGCTCGGCATCCCCACGCGGCGGTATCTCGTGGCGGCGTTCGCCATGTGCGGAGCCCTGGCGGGAATCGCCGGGACGGTGCAGGCCACGGGGTTTCATCACAAGCTGGTGCCGTCGATATCGGGTGGCTACGGATTCCTCGGGGTGCTCGTGGTGTTGCTTGCGGGGTTCCGGGCTGCGTGGATCGCCCCGATCGCTTTGTTCTTCGCCGCCATCCAGGTGGGCAGCACCCAACTGTCGCTGCGACTCGGCATCGACTCGTCACTTGCCGGAGTCATCCAGGGGGCGCTGGTGCTCGTGGTGATGATCGTCGGGGGCATCCAGGTGTACTCGGCGGCTCGTGGCCCGGTCGTCACCGGCGAAGGCGAGGGCTGACGTGGAGGTGCTCGCCGGCGTCGTTGCTGCCTCGGCCCCGCTGATCTACGCCGTTGTCGGTGAGACGATCACCGAGAAGGCAGGTGTGGTGAACCTGTCCCTCGACGGGAGCATCATGCTCTCGGCGATGGTCGGGTTTGCGGCCGCTGCCACCTCGGGGAGTGTGATCATCGGATTCCTGGCGGCCATCGCGGTGTCCATGGTCCTGGCCGGGGTGGTCGCCTTCTCCGGCATCGCGTTGCGACTCAACCAGATCGCGGTCGGCTTCGTGCTGTTCCTCTTTGCCAAGCAGCTGGCGCTCTTCTTCGGCGACTCCTACATCGGGCGAACCGGCCCCCAGGTGCCGGCGTGGGACATCCCGCTGCTCTCGGACATCCCCGTGCTCGGTGAGGTCTTCTTTTCCCACAACCTGTCGGTGTACGGGGCCTATGTCGCCGTCATCGCCGCCGGGTTCTTCCTGGCCCGCACCCGGCGCGGGCTCGAGGTGCGCGCCGTCGGCGAGCGACCGGAGGCGGCGCACGCTCGCGGGATCCGGGTGAACGCGGTGCGCTATGTGGCCACGCTGGTGGGCGGAGCCTTCGTCGGCATGGCGGGTGCTGCGGTCTCCCTCGACCAGATCGCCGGATGGCGGGAGAACCTGACGGTGAATCTCGGTTGGATCGCCCTGGCCTTTGTGATCTTCGGCGGCTGGAACCCGTGGCGGGTGGCGCTGGCCTGCCTGCTCTATCGCGGGCTGTTGTTTGCGGCGGGGGAATTCCAGGTGCAGTTCCCCGAGTTCGTGCAGGTGCTCACCCAGCTCCCCTTCCTGCTCATGATCCTCGCCCTCACCGTCCTCAACACCGAGCGGTTCCGCGTCCTCGCCAATCGATTCCCCCGACTGCGTCCCTTCCTCGCCGGCGAAGCGCCCACCGCGCTGGGCTCCACGTTTCTTCCGGACTGAGGAATCGCTGCCTGCTTCCCGCTGCCCGCTGCCCGCTTCCCGCTTCCCGCTCCGGAAGTCGTTACCCGTTGCCCGTTAGCCGAAGGGTGCGCGGGTATTGCGCATTGCGCATTGCGCATCGCGCATTGCGCATTGCGCATCGCGTTCACCCCAACATGCCCTCCACCGCGTCCACCAACGCCCTGATCCAGGCTCGGTCGTCGTCGGCGAGGCGGTCGACGCCCTGCATCCGGCCGAGCGCGGCGACGACATCGGCCAGGAGTTCTGGATCGGGAAGCGCCGCGGTGAGGGAGAGCAGGGTTGCGACCGTGGCCGCGTCGTCGGCCCCGTTGCGATCGAACCGCCACGATCCGGCGGGTGCGACACAGGCGGCAGCCAGCAGCATGCTGAGGTGGTCGGCGAGCGCCGCCATCTTGGAGTAGTCGAGGAGTTCGGGTCGGTCGCTCGGGGAGTGGTAGACCGCGGAACGGGCACATGAGTAGAAGAGGTGGGGGATTCCGGCAGCGCGAAAGGCCAGGTGGTCGGACATCGGCTCCACCACCCAATCGGCGATGGGGCGGGGCACGATGCCGACGACATCGGGCACCGGTACCGCCTGTGCCAGACCGGGTGCGAGGTCGGCGCCGACGACGAACACCGTTGCCGCAATCTGAGGCGGGGTTCCCTCAGGTCCCAGGCGGTGACCGATGAGATCGACGCAGACCATGAGCTCCACCTCGGGGAGGGACACGGTGGGATGGTCCACCCACCACCGCGAACCCATGTCGACCGAATCGAACCAGGGGGGCTCTTCGGCATCGAAGGCGCAGACGAGGATCGATCGGCCATGATGGAATCCGCCGGCGAGTCGCGTCGCCACCTCGAGCATCACCGCCACCCCGGCGGCGTTGTCGTCGGCCCCGGGATGGACCTTGCCGTCGATCTCTCCGAGGTGGTCGTAGTGGGCGCCGAACACGACCCAACCCGGGATGTCGCCCGGGATGGCACCGATCACATTGGCGCCGGCCATGGCAGGGAGCAACTGCAGGTACCCGTGGTCCCCTCGAGGACGGATGCCGGCTGCTGCGAACGCCTCGACGACGATGGCGCGTGCCGCGGCACCGCCAGGGGAGCCCGCGGCGCGCCCCGCGAGTTCGGGTGCGCACAGCGCCTCGACGACCTGGCGCATTCGATCGGCGGGATCCACGTCGTTCAGCCTAGGAATCGTGACCGATCGTCCCGGGGTGGTCGTGACGGCGCGCCGCCAACAGGAACGGGATTGCAACCACCTGGGTGCCGGCGGCCACGAGATACGAGGCGCCGAAGCCCCAGGCGTCCGCGGATCGGCCGAGTATCGGCTGGGCGACGACACCACCGGACGATCCCATCAGCGAGACAAACGACAGCACCGTGGCGCGTTGTTCGGAGGGAATGTGGCTGTTGAGGTAGGCCTGGCGCACGGGTACCACGGCGGCGAAGCTGATGGCCCAGATCACGAGCAACGCCACCGCCATCCCGAAACGTTCGGTCAAACCCATGAGACCGAGAGCCACTGTGCCGATCACTGCGGCGCCAATGAGCACACCGGTGCGGCGCGGGGTGGCCCGGAACATCGTCGCGGCGAGCAGTCCTCCCACGATCTGGGCGGCAGCAAGCACGGCCGCGGCCAGGCCGGCGATACCGAATGCGGTGTCGTCGCCGTAGAGCTCGAGCAGGTACGGCTGCATCGCGTAGAACACATAGAGACTCACTCCAACGGTGAACGGGGTCGCCAGCATCACCCAGCGCACCGGAGGGTGGTGCCATCCACCATCGAGCGAACCCCGCAGCACCCGACGGACCTCCTCCGAGGTGCGTTCTCCCCGCTTGGGTGCAAACCCGATGTCGTGCATCGCCACCGCAGCGACCACGAACGTCAGGGCGAGCACGCCGCTGCGAACCAGGTACGGGACCGACAGATTCGTTGCCTGCGCCAGGTACCCACCGGCCACGGTCCCGGCGAGCATGGCGATCCCACTGACCGTCTGCCCGCGGCCGAACACCGCGGCGAGGTCGCCGACGAACCCGGTGGAGGCGAGGGCGTCGACCAGCCACGCCTCGGTGGCTCCGGAGAAGAAGGTGAATCCGAGCCCGAGCGCTGCCGAAGCCACCGCCCATCCCCACAACGGCGCCTCGATCTGCCCCAGGAAGACGTAGACCAGGGTGGCGGCCATGAGGGTCGCAGTTCCGAGGAGGAACGAGGCGCGGCGGCCCCGGGTGTCTGCGATGACCCCGGTCGGGATCTCGAAGACCACCATGCCGAGCGCAAAGCATGCATTGGCGATGAAGGCCCCCGTCGTGGTGAGCCCGGCATCGAGGAGGAACAGGGTGTTTACGCCCCAGATGAACGATGCCGCCAAGGTGGAGAGCAGGGTGAGGAGCAGGTAGGTCCGCTGCACGGCGCGTTCTGCAGGGGGCACCATGGAACGCTACCCGCTCCCCCCTCCCGCTTCCGGCAAGGGTCGTTGCCCGTTACCCGTTACCCGTTCGGAACCCGACACCCGGTACCCGGCGCCGATCCGGCATCCGGCTGGTGCCTAGTGCCTGGTGCCTTCCTAGGCTCGCGCCATGTACGAGACCCCGGCTGGACCTGCTTCCGAACTTCCTCCTGGTGCGGTGCACGGCGCCGGGAGGTTCGCGGTCGGCAATGACGATGGCGAGCGCTTTGCCCTCACCCGTCGGTGCCGTCACCTCTTCGCCGATCTTGCGGGGGGAGCGATCGAAGCAGGATGCCTCACCTGTCCGTGGCACGGCTCGCGCTACGACATCGCCACCGGGAAGATGGTGCGCGGTCCGGGTGGAGCCTTTGGCGCGATCCCGGGGTTGGCGACGGCCGTGAAGACGGTGGCCAACGTGCTGCCCCTGGGCCGTGGAGTGGTGGTGGAGCGCGACGGCGAGCTGTTCGTACATCGCTCCGAGTGAGCCTC
>CAYYIA010000117.1:0-5886 GCA_964471875.1 uncultured Acidimicrobiia bacterium | reverse complement strand
CGCCCTGCAGGCGGGCGTGCTCAAGGGCGACGTCAAGGACGTCCTGCTCCTCGACGTGACCCCGCTCACGCTCGGCATCGAGACCATGGGCGGCGTGTTCACGAAGATGATCGAGCGCAACACGACCATCCCCACGCGCCGCTCCGAGATCTTCACCACGGCCGCCGACAGCCAACCGGAGGTCGAGGTGCACGTCCTCCAGGGCGAGTCGGAGATGGCGGACCGCAACGCCTCGGTCGGCAAGTTCAACCTCACCGGAATCGCCCCGGCCCCGCGCGGGGTACCGCAGATCGAGGTGACGTTCGACATCGATGCCAACGGCATCGTCGCCGTCTCCGCCAAGGATCTCGGAACCGGCAAGACCCAGCAGATCACCATCACCGGCGGCACCGCGCTGCCCAAGGACAAGATCGAAGAGATGGTGCGCAACGCCGAGGCGCACGCCGCCGAGGACCATGCCCGGCGCGAGGCTGCAGACGCCCGCAACCAGGCCGACCACGCCTCGTACCAGATCGACAAGCAGCTCGAGGAGCACGGCGACAAGCTGAGCGCCGATGAGCGCGCCGCGGTTGACGCCAAGGTCGCCGCGGTGAAGAAGCTGCTCGGCGATCCGGCTGCCGACGCCAAGGAACTCTCCACGGCCACGCAGGAGATGCTCAAGGCCGCGCAGATCCTCGGTGAAAAGGTGTATCAGGCCTCGCAGGCGGCCGCCGGTGGCGGCGCCGCGGCGAGTGGTACCCCGGCCGGCGACGACGTCGTCGAAGCCGAGATCGTCGAAGAGGGTGGTGAAGGGTGAGCGAGGAGTTCGCCAAGCCCGTGGAGGGGATCGTGATCGACGCCGATGCGGAGGGCCGACAGCCGACAGCCGACAGCCGACAGCAAGACTCCGCAGAGGGCGTCGGGCAACGGGCGACGGGCGATCTTCCCGATGATCCCGACGACGCCATCGCCTACCTGCTCGACGCGCTGCAGCGGTCACAGGACGAGGCGACCTCGCATCTCGGGGATCTGCAGCGCGTCGCCGCCGAGTTCGAGAACTATCGCAAGCGAGCGCTGCGCGAGCGCGACGAGATCGTCACCAGGGCGACCCAATCGCTGGTGCACGAGCTGCTCCCCGTTCTGGACTCCTTCGACGGTGCCCTGGCGACCGTCGCCGCCGCCGACGATGGGTTGCTCGCCGGCATCCGTTCCACTCACCAACTGCTCATGGATGTGCTCGCGCGGCAGGGTCTCGAGGCGATTCCGGCGGCCGGACTCCCCTTCGATCCCACCCTTCACGAGGCGGTGAGCGGCGGCGGGAGCGGCCACCTCGTCGTGATCGCCGAGATGCGCCGCGGGTATGCGTTGCATGGCCGCGTCTTGCGGCCAACGCTGGTGGCGGTCGCCGCCGAGGCGGTTGCGGAGGGTGATTCGGGATGACCATCCGGCGCGAGTGGCTCGACCACGACTTCTACGGAGTCCTCGGCGTCGAACGCAACGCGCCGGCCAAGGACATCAAGAAGGCGTTTCGAGCGCTCGCCCAGCAGTACCACCCGGACAACAACCCGGGTGACCCCGCGGCCGAGGCGCGCTTCAAGGACATCAGCCAGGCATACGAGGTGCTCTCGGACCCCAAGACCCGCGCCGAGTACGACCAGGCCAGGGATGCCTTCGCCCGCGGCGCCTACGTCGGTGGCGCTCCCGGCGGCGGCACGCAGTATGTGCGCATCGAAGACCTTGGCGACATCGGAGACCTGTTTGGTGGGGGTGGCGGCGGGATGTTCGGCGGGTTCGGCGATCTCTTCGGTGGCACCCGACGCAGCCGCGGTCCGCAACCCGGAGGCGACCTCGAAGCCGAGGTGTCGCTGTCGTTCCACGAGGCGATCGATGGTGCCACCCGGATGCTCACCGTCGATGGACCTGACGGCCGGCGCGAGGTGCAGGTCAACGTGCCCGCCGGGGTGAACGATGGTGCCCGCGTCCGGCTTCGGGGCAAGGGACGGCCGGGGACCAACGGAGGACCTGCCGGTGATCTCTACGTGACCGTCCACGCCGGACGGCACCCGCTCTTCACCCGGGCCGGCAGGGACCTCAAGATCCGTGTGCCCATCACACTCGGCGAGGCCGCCCTCGGCGCCACCATCACGGTGCCCACCCTCACCGCGACGGTGACCTTGAAGGTGCCACCCGGCACCCAGCACGGGACGACGTTGCGCGCCACCGGCAAGGGCGTCGTCACCCCGAAGGGAACGGGCGACCTCCTCGTGATCATCGAGGTCAAGGTGCCCGACCGGCTCGACGCCGAACAGCAAGAACTCCTGGAACGACTCCGCACGCTCGAGACCAACCCGCGATCCCACCTGGGGGTGTGAAGGTGACCGAATCCCGTGACGCCGTGTACATCATCTCGGTGGCAGCCGAGTTGGGTGGAGTGCACCCGCAGACCCTGCGCATCTACGAGCGGCGCGGATTACTGCATCCCTATCGCACCCCGGGCGGGACCCGCCGGTACTCCGATCAGGATCTGGAGCAACTCGGATTGATCCAGGAACTGACGAGCGAGGGGATCAACCTCGAAGGGGTGCGCAAGATCCTGGAGTTGCGCGATGAGACCGAGAGACTTCGCCATCAAGTGAGTCGCCTGCGCCGTCTGCTCGGCGAGGCCGAAGAGCGCCTGGCCGCCGCCGGACTGGGAACCGTGGTTCGCAACCTTCCCGATGTGCGGCGCGACGGGGCGTGATCGGGGCATGGTGACACGGGCGCTGGGGCACGTAGCGATCCCGTAACGCACCATCGGGCAGACTCGCGGGGTGATACCAGGTCCGACCCGAACTCCGTGGTCCCGTCGAATCGGCTTCGGCGCCCTCGTGGCGGTGGCGATCGTGCTCATCGTTGCCCAACTGCGTGCGGGCAGGGCCGAAGCTCCGTCGACGGCGACCGCCTTCGCCGTCTACGCCACCCTGGGTGGTCTGATCGTCTTTCGACGAAACGGGCACCTCACCGGCTGGTTGCTCACCGCGGTGGGTCTGGCGGTGGTCTCCGCCGACGGTTTCGACGCCATCCCCGGAGTGCCGGAGGTGATCGGCGCCTGGGTGAACAGTTGGGAGTGGGGAGCGGTGTTCGCGTTGTTCATCACCCTGATCGCGACCTTCCCCTCTGGGAGTGCACCGCGCGGTGGCGGGCTCGCCCGGGCGGGACGAATCGCTCTGTGGTCGCTTCCGTTCCTCGTCGCCACCGGAGCCTTCACCACCCACCTCGTTGGACCGGTGACCCTCAAAGACATCGACAACCCGGTCGGGTTCCTCCCCGACTGGGTTGGCATCGCGGGACTGCTGGTGATCGTGGCCATCTTCATCGCCAGCGTCGGGTCGCTCGTGGTCCGTCGACGCCTGGTGACGGGTCAGGTGCGGGCCCAGTTCACCTGGGTCCTGTTCTCGGCCACATTGCTGGTGATCTCGATCGTCGCTGCCTTCCTCTGGATTGCGGCTTCCGTCGCACTCGGAAGGGGGGATCCCGGAGACGGGCCTTGGCTGCCGACCTTTCTGATGATGCTGCTGTTCCCGGTCTCGTTCGGGGTGGCGATCCTGAGATACCGCCTGTTCGACATCGACCGGATCGTGTCGCGCACGGTCACCTACTCGCTGCTGGTCGGACTCCTCGGCGCCGTATACCTGGGGGTGGTCACCGGGCTCTCCACGCTGCTCCCCTCCGACTCGTCGCTCGTGGTCGCTGCATCGACCCTGTCCGTTGCTCTGCTGTTCACCCCAATGCGACGTCGGGTCCAGCGTGCGGTCGGCCGCCGCTTCGATCGCCGCGGCTACGACGCCCGCCGACTCGGCGAAGAGTTCGCGGAGAGTCTTCGACTGCGCTCCGACCCACAGGTTGTCATTGCCGGATGGGCGGCGGTGGTGGATGTCTCGATGCGCCCCAGCACGATCGGGGTGTGGCTGCGCGGGCACTGAGCGGGAAGGGGTTGGCCACGAAGCGTGCCGACGGCCAGGCGCGACGGTGGGCTGGGCTGCGAGATCGGCCCACCGGGCTGCGGAGCGATCGGATCAGCGACGATCGAGGCTGGAGATCGGCGAGGCGATGAGTCGGCGGCCGAGCTGTTCAGCCCTCGATCGTGACACCCTTCCAGAACGCAATCCTTCCTGTGATGCGCGCTGCGGCGTCGGACGGATCCGGGTAGTACCAGGCGGCCGCAGGATTCACCTCTCCCCCGACCACGACGTCGTAGTACGACGCCGTCCCCTTCCAGGAGCACACGGTGTGGCGGTCGCTCGGGGCCAGGCAGCTGGCGCGAACGCTCCCCGCCGGGAAGTAGTGATTGCCTTCGACGACGACCGTGTCGTCGCTTTCGGCGATCACCTCTCCGTTCCAGCGGGCTCGCACCATGGCCCGAACACTACGCGCCGTGCGGCGGTCAGGCCTTCTTCTGCTTGCCCTTGGCGGCCCGCGCCAGCATGGCGTTGACCGGCTTGACCACGAGGAAGAACAAGGCCGCGGCCACGAGAACGAACTTCACGAGGGCCGTGATGAATGTCCCGTAGTAGAAGACCGAGTCGTTGATCGTGAAGGTCAGGGCGTCGAACGAGGGCTCGCCAAACAGCGCACCCACGAGGGGCATGATCAGCCCGGCGACGAGGGCGTCCACCACGGCGGTGAACGCCAGGGCCATGACGAGGCCCACGGCGATCTCGAGCAGGTTTCCTCGGGTGAGAAACTCCTTGAACTCCCGGAACATGCCACTCCCTTTCGACTGAGCGGAGCTTAGGGTGCCTCACTCCCGCCTCACCCAGCGCAGCACCCGCAACGCCCGCAGCGTGTTCCACCGACTCGGCGTGCCGGTCTGCTCCATGGAGAAGTGCTCGAGGCCGGGATGGTGGTTCTGCACCGGCCACGTCCCGTCCTTACGACGCTTCGACTCGAGCAGCTCGACGGCGTCGGTGATCCGATGGTCGGGCGAGGAACCCGCTTCGCGAAGGTGATCGAGCGCCCGCAGCACGTCGTAGTACCACCGGGGCGGAAACGACAGCATCGTGAATCGCCGGTCGACGAGTTCGCCGGTCTGCGCCCGGCGCAGGAGGCGACGCTGCAGCAGGTACTCCTCGCCGCGACGCCTCGCCGCGGCGATCCGGGTGTCCGCGTCGACCGAACGCTCATACTCCAGCAGCCCTTCGAGCACCGAGATCGTCGTATTGAACGACGAGCGGGTCGAGCCGCTGCGGGCCGCCTCGCAATTCCAGCCACCGTCGTCGAGTTGCTCATCCAATAGGAACTCGACGATGCCGTGGCGATCGCGATCCACCCCGAAGTACGAGGCAAGGGCGAGGGCCATTCCGGTGATGCAGGTCTCGCCCCGATAGCCGAACAAGGGCTGCTCGGCCGAACCCATCGTGATGTTGGCATCCACCCGGCGAACCGCACCACGCGTCGACCTGCCGGCTGGATCGATTCCGAGATGACGTAGCAACAGCAGGGTGTACGTGGTCGAAGTCCACTTCGGCGAATAGGCCCCGCCACCCCACTGGCCGTCGACGCCCTGAAGGGAAAGGAGCCTGGCCCCCCAACTCTCGGTGGCCACACGACGGCGCTCCCGGTGCACGACGCTCACCGGCGCCCCGGTGAGGTCCCGCATCACCTGCCACCGGATCGCCGGATCACCCTCGAGGAGCCAGGCGAGGACGGCCATTGGGGGAGGGATAGCAGGTGGGGAGTTGCCCGTTACCCGATGCCTGATTCCCGACACCCGAGGAAGACCCGAGGCGGGAGGACCCGCTCGTCCGGCACCCGGCACCCGGTACCCAGCGACGAGTGTCGGGCATCTGGCATCTGGCATCTGGCATCTGGCATCTGGCATCCGGCATCCGGCATCCGGGCATCTACTACAAGGACACTCATATTTCC
>CAYYIA010000116.1:3610-5898 GCA_964471875.1 uncultured Acidimicrobiia bacterium | reverse complement strand
GTGTCGAGCGAGATCGGTGTACTCGGTGTCACCCCGTCGAACACCCAGAGTCCGGCATCCTCACCGAATGACATCGTGAGGTGATCGTCGCCACCGAAGGTGGCCTCCGGGACCGGATCGTCGCTGGGGTCGTCGTCGAGTGGCGGGAAGGCGAATCGGTCGACTCCGGGTTGGAAGTCGGTGATCGTCCCTCCAGGAGCGTCCGGATCCACGGCGAAGACGTCACAGTCGGATCCGCCGGTGAGCCGGTCGATGCCTCCGCCCCCGGCGAGGAAGTCCCTTCCGGCGCCTCCATCGAGGGTGTCGTCGCCCGCACCGCCGTAGAGAGCATCGTCGCCACCGGAACCTTCAAGAGTGGTGTCGGCCCCGGATGTCGCGATGAGCAGGTCATCGCCCGGGGTTCCCATGGTCGCGGAGTCGGAATCGCACAGGTCGCCGACACCGTCGCCGTCGTGATCACCCTGGAACGGATCCGTCACCGTCGGGCACAGGTCGACGGCATCGTCCACGCGATCTCCATCGGCGTCGATGACGCGGGCCTGCGCCGGGAGGGTCTGGAACACCACGAGGACGAGCAGTGCGATGGGCACGATCGAGCGACGCATCGGTACCTCCAGTTGGCGCCACCCGACACGCTTCTCCGCAGCGGGCGCTGCCGTCTAGGGGCGGATGGAGGTTTTCGGCTCGCGTGCTTGTGCGCGCGTCGGCCTCAGGGGTTGACCACGACCTCGATGGCGCCCATGTCGTCGATGTCCTGCCAGGAGTCGACGGTGCCGTCACCGATGTCCCACATCAGGATCGAGCCGATACCCACGGTCTTCGTCGCATCGGTGAACACCTCGGCGAGGACATCGGTGCCATCGTCGGTGATGGTGGATCGGGCGTCGAGTCCGGCGATGTCGCCGGCGACGCCATCGAACTGGATCGTGTCGACCGACTCGCCCACCTGGAGATCGCCGATCTCGTCGTCTCCGAACTCGGCAGTGCCGTCGTAGACGAAGGTGTCCCAGCCGAGGCCATTGAACTCTGTCGAGATCTCGGCATCCCCGAAGAGCAGGTCGTCACCCGGCCCACCGGTGATGATGTCATCGCCGCCGCGGGCAGATTCGTCCAAGTTTTGGGCGTCACCGTAGATGGTGTCGTCACCTTCACCACCATCGATGGTGTCGTTGCCTCCGGAGGCGTCGCCGCCCATGTCCGCGGCATCGCCGGCGATGATGTCATCGCCTTCTCCACCGGTGATGGTGTCGTCACCGCCGCTGGCAGCCTCGTCCAGGATGAGGGTGTCGCCGAGGAGGATGTCATCACCCTCACCGCCGTCGATCATGTCGTCGCCACCCTCTCCGAATCCGGCGAGGAACTCGAAGGAATCCCCCATGATGATGTCGTTGCCGGCGTCGCCCAGGATGGTGTCGTCACCCCCGAACGGCCCGTCGTCACCGCAGAAGCATCCTCCCATGAAGCCGGCGTCACCGGAGATGAGGTCGTCACCGGCACCGCCGCGGATGAGGTCGTCACCGCCGGTCTCGCCATCCTCGAGGAAAAAGCGGTCGCCGAAGATGAAGTCGTTGCCCGGAAGGCCGGAGATGGTGTCGTTCGAGTACACGACGGGCGCGCCATTCTCCGGGAGCGGCTCGGCCTCGCCATCGGGGGATCCCTCCTCCTCGAAGGGCTCGTCCCCGGCAATGGCGTCGCTGCACACGGTGCCGACGAGGGTGTCGTCTTCGAAGGTGCCCGGCAGGAGCACCCCATCGAGGGGAATGTCCAGGGGGAACATGAAGAGCAGGGAGAGTTCGAAGAAGATCGGCTCCTCGAAGATCGGCGAACACACGAACGGAGGCGGGTCGCAGGGGCCGGTGTTGATGGCGATCTCGGTACCCGGCGGAAGCCCTTCGAACTCCAGCGTGGCCTCGGTCGTGTCAGTGGTGAACGTGACCACCAGATGGGTGTCCCCGCCGAAGCTGGCGACCGGCGGCACGTCGTCAGAGGGGTCCTCATCCTGCGGTGGGAAGAGCAGGCGATCGAACGCAGGGTCGTAGTCGGTGACCACATCGCCATCGGTCATGGGGTCGTAGGCGATCACGTCGCATCCCGCACCACCGGTGAGGCGGTCGGTGCCCGGCCCGCCAGCGAGGAGGTCGTCGCCGTCGCCGCCGTCGAGGATGTCGTCGCCGTCGCCACCGTAGAGGGCGTCATTGCCACCGAGGCCGGCGAGGTTGTCGGACTCCCCGGTTCCGATGAGCAGGTCGTCCGCGTCGGTGCCGGCGCTGGCCGCGTCGGAGTCGCAG
>CAYYIA010000116.1:0-3510 GCA_964471875.1 uncultured Acidimicrobiia bacterium | reverse complement strand
TCCGATGAGCAGGTCGTCCGCGTCGGTGCCGGCGCTGGCCGCGTCGGAGTCGCAGTGGTCGCCCACCCCGTCGCCGTCGACGTCACCCTGGAACGGATCTGCCACGGCAGGGCACACGTCGACGGCGTCGTCGATGAAGTCGCCATCCGCATCGGCCAGCGCCGCCAATGCGGGCAGGGCCTGCATCAGCAGCAGTGACACGAATACGCCAAGGGCAAGCAGACGACGCATGTGACGAACCCCTCCGTCGGTCGATCGACTCGGCAAAGACTACCGAAGGAGTCCCGGACGCGCGAGGGAACCGCGCCGGTCTGAGCCCGGCATCCAGCAGGACTCAAGGGTTCCCCTCGACCTTCGATGGATGGTTGAGGGGGCGACGATGCCCGGGTTGGACTCGTAATGGTCCCGTCACGGTGAGACCGTTTCATGTACAGGGAAAGGACCACCCATGAAACGCGTCTCCATCCTCCTCCTGGTACTCGGCCTGATCGCCGTCGCCTGCGGTTCCGGCCCCGAAGCCGCCCCGCCAACCAGCGTCGCTCCGACGAGCACGACCCCTCCTGATCCCAGGATCCCCGTGATCTTCGACTACTCACCGACGGTGTCCGATGTCGGCGCCCTGGTGTTCTTGGCCCTGCATCCCGGTGTCCGACTCATTGCCGTGACCCTCCCCGGTACGGGCGAGGGTCATTGCACTCCCGGCGTGGAGCACACCCGCGGTGTCCTCGTCGCCCTGGGACTCGATGACGTTCCGGTGGCATGCGCGCCCGATCAGGGCTACGGGCCACTCAACCCCTTCCCCGAAGATTGGCGGGCGAGTTCCGATTCGATGGACCTCCCCGTGGCCGACTCCAACGAGACCCGCTCGGCCTCCGAACTGATTGCCGGGCTGCTGGCGGCTTCGGAGCAGTCGGTGGAGATCGTTGCGGTGGGACCGCTGACCAACCTTGCTGTCGTGCTGGATGCGTACCCGGAGTTGGTGGATCGCATCTCCGGGATCACGATCATGGGTGGCGCGGTGGACGTACCCGGCAATGTCCCGCCCTTCGCCTGGGAGAACGCCAACGAGCACGCCGAGGTCAACTTCTGGGTCGACCCCGCCGCGGCGGCCAGAGTGATCGCGTCGGACGTGCCGATCACCCTGGTCCCGCTCGACGCCACCGACTTCGTCCCGGCCGATGCCGAGTTCCGCTCGGAGCTTCTCTCCGCCCCCTATTCACCGGCGTCTCTCCTTCTGGGTGCGGTGTGGCGCGACGCGCCCGAGTGGATCCAGGGTGGCTACTACCTGTGGGACGAGTTGGCTGCGGCGGTCCTGGCAGACCCGCGCCTCGTCGAGTTCGAGACCCGTCCGCTCGTGGTCGATGTGGGCGACGACGCGGTGGCAGGTTGGAGTCGGGAGGATCCCTCCGGAGTGCCGGTGAGGGTTGCGGTTGGTGCCGACAGGATTGCCTTCGAGACCCTCTTTCTGACCACGGTGTTGGGCCGTCCCGCTTCGATCGACCGTCTGGTCGCGTCCGCCGAGGAGCGGGCGTATTTCGCCCAGGTGGAAACCTTGACCACTGCTGCCGATGTCATCCAGCAAGAGATCTTCCTCGCAACTGCAGCCGCGCTCGGGCTCGACGAAGCCGACGCGGAGGAGGCCTGGCTCATCGTGGTGCTGACCGCGGCGCCGGACATCCTTGCCGGTCCGTTCACCGAACTCCTTGCCGGTCTTCGCGTCGTGGCACCACCCGCATCGGTGTCCGCGCTCCACCAAGCGTGGGTCGACGCTCTCGCCGACCTGTTGGCACATCAGGTCGAGGTCGTCGAAGCGCTCGAAGCCGCGGTCGAGAGCGGGGAGGAATCGGAACTGCCGTACTTTGCGTCCTTCGTCGAATCGTGCTGGACCCTGGCCGACTTCGCCCGGCAACGCGGACTCCCGATCGACCTCTCGTGCTGATCGCTTCCTGAGCGAAGTGAACTCAGGCCCGGGCCTATCATGATCAGGCCCCGGAACCGGTGACAGTGCGCCGGATTCCTCAGGTACTGATACGACTCGGTCCGCGCAGTTTCCTCCAACCCGTGAGGGTGGAGAGAAGGGAGAGCGATGCGCGACAAAATCACGGCCCCCAAGATCCATTCCGCCAAAGGCGGTCCCCGGATCAGGATGATCACCGCCTATGACGCCCCGTCGGCGCGCATCGCCGAGGCGGCCGAGGCCGACGTCATCCTGGTCGGCGACTCGCTGGCCAACGTGGTGCTGGGACGCGACACCACGCTCACCGTGACGGTCGACGACATGGTGCATCACACCCGTGCCGTGACGGGGATCCGGCCCCAGGCGCTCGTGGTGGGCGACATGCCCTGGCTCTCCTTTCACGTCTCTCCCGAGGACACGGTCCGCAACGCCGGGCGGTTGGTCCGCGAGGGCGGAGCCGAGGCGGTGAAACTCGAGGGTGGCCGCAAGCGCCTGCCGATGATCCATGCCGTGCTCGATGCCGAGATCCCCGTCATGGGTCACCTCGGGCTGACCCCGCAATCGGTGCACGCCATGGGTGGCTACCGCGTGCAGGGCAAGCAAGTGGAGGCGGCGCGCAACCTCATCGCCGATGCACGTGCGCTGGATGAGGCCGGGGTGTTCTCGATCGTCCTCGAGGGCGTGCCCGACCTGCTTGCCGAGTTGATCACCAAGGAGGTCTCGGCGCCCACCATCGGCATCGGTGCCGGCCCGCACTGCGATGGCCAGGTACTCGTGTTCCACGACGTGCTCGGCCTCACCGGCGACGCCAAGCCCGCCAAGTTCGTGCGTCGCTACGCCGAGCTCGAGACCGCGGCGGTGGAAGCGGTGCGCCGGTACTTTGCCGACGTGCAGGACGGATCGTTCCCCTCCGACGAGGAGAGTTATCACATGTCCGAGGAGGCGGCACGCGCCCTGCTCTCCGACGGCTGATCGTCGGACTCCTCCTGATCTCGGCGTGCGGCGGGGGGAGCAGCGCGTCCACCACCACGCCCCCGACGATCACCCCCTCGTCGACGACGGTCGCGATCGTCGACGACCCCCTTGCGGCATTCGCGGTGATCGAAGTGTCCGTGTCGGGCGAGACCTGGGATGTTGCGCTCGCCGACACCACCGAGTTGCGCGGCCAGGGCCTGATGGGTGTCACCGACCTCGGTGATCTCGACGGGATGCTCTTCGCCTGGGACGAAGACGTGGCGACCGGGTTCTGGATGAAGGACACGCTCATCCCACTCGACATCGCCTTCTTCACCGTGGATGGGGAGTTGGTGGACCTGCTCCGCATGGAGCCATGCGTGTCCGATCCCTGCGAGGTGTATCGCCCCGCCGGGTCGTATCGCTACGCCATCGAGACCGAGGTGGGGAAGTGGGACGCCATCGACCGTCCCGGGTTGGTGGTGCCGGACCTCTAGCGAGGTAGCTTTTCGATCGGACAGAGGAGATGCGAGTGCAGGCCGTGTGTTTCGGATGTGACGTGGTCATCGAGGCAGCCGACTCAGAGGCCGTGGCCGATC
>CAYYIA010000115.1:0-5940 GCA_964471875.1 uncultured Acidimicrobiia bacterium | reverse complement strand
TCCCGCTTCCCGCTTCCCGCTTCCCGCCTCCCGACACGCGGCCGGACTGACGATGGGAATCGGTTCAGTTGAATCTGGTGCCTAGTGCCTAGTGCCTAGTGCCTTCTTCGGCGACTGGTGACTGGAGACTTCTTCTCCTACACTCCCCGGAACCGGGGAGACGCTGATGCAATCGGTGGCAGGCCACGATGCGTAAGCGAGCCGCCATTTCCCCGACCTCCCGAATCCCCGTATTGGGGGTTCTTTCATTTGTGGCGGGGCTGCGATGACCACCATCCGCCTTCCCGGGTTGGTGGACGTCCACGTTCACACCCGCGACCCGGGCCAGACGCACAAGGAGACCTGGGCGAGCGCCACGGCCGCGGCCCTCGCCGGCGGCTTCACCACGATCCTGGCGATGCCAAACACCCGGCCCGCGGCGACGGATGTCGCTTCTCTGGCGATCGCACTCGAAGCGGCCCGCGCCGGGGCACGATGCGACTACGCCCTCTACCTCGGAGCCACCGCCACCAACGCCGCTGCAGTTGCGGCCCTGGCACGGCGCACCGCCGGGTTGAAGTTGTATCTCAATCACACCTTTGGCGATCTCCGGTTGCCCGACCTCGACACGTGGTGGTCGCACCTCTCCACCTGGCCGGCCACTCCCCCACTGGTGGTCCATGCCGAGGGTCCCGCGCTCGCCGCGGTGCTCCTGCTGGCGGAGTGGCTCGATCGACCCGTCCACGTCTGTCACGTCTCGCGCGCCGATGAGATCCGGCTCATCGCCCGGGCCCGCGATCGCGGCATAGGGGTGACCTGCGAGGTCACCCCCCACCACCTCTTCCTCGACGAGGCCGCACTGGCGCGGCTCGGCCGCCGCGGCGAGGTCCGGCCGGTGCTGGCCGACCCCACCGACCGCGCTGCCCTCTGGGAACACCTCGACGTCATCGATTGCTTCGCCACCGACCACGCCCCACACACCGCCGCCGAGAAGGATGGTGAGGACCCCCCACCGGGCTTCCCCGGCCTGGAGACCGCTCTGCCGCTGTTGCTGGGCGCGATCCACGATGGGTCGCTCACCCTCGACGGTCTCGTCGCCCGGCTCTCCACGAATCCACGGCGCATCTTCGGACTCCCCGAGCCGGACGCCGTCGTCGAGGTCGATCCCGACGAGACCTGGACCATCTCCGCGGCCGAGCTGCAGACGGCGTGTGACTGGACCCCATTCGAGGGCAAGGTGGTGCGGGGAAGGGTGCGCCGCGTCGAGATGCGGGGGGCGACGGCGTACGCCGAGGGCAAGGTCTTGGCAATGGCGGGTTCGGGCAAACACCTACGGGAGGACCACACGTGACCACACATCTGCCGCTCGGCGACCGCCGGGACGCGCCGTTCTATGGCAAGGACATCATCTCGGTGCGCCAGTTCGGCCTAGACGACCTCGAGTACGTCTTTGCGGTGGCCCGCGAGATGCGCGAGATCGTGACGCGCATCGGCACCATCGATCTACTCAAGGGGAAGATCCTCGCCAACATCTTCTACGAGCCCTCCACCCGGACCTCGTCCTCCTTCACCGCGGCCATGGAGCGGCTGGGGGGAAGCGTCATCCCGATCAACGAGGTGCGGTACTCGTCGGTGTCCAAGGGGGAGTCGCTCCCCGACACGGTGCGCACCCTGGAGCGCTACGCCGATGTCATCGTGCTGCGCCATCCCGACGTGGGTGCTTCGGCGGTGGCGGCGAAGTACGCCTCCAAGCCGATCATCAACGCCGGCGACGGTGTGGGTGAGCACCCCACGCAGGCACTGCTCGACCTGTTCACCATCATCGCCGAACTCGACCAGGTGAACGGTCTCACCGTCACCATGGTGGGCGACCTCAAGTACGGCCGCACCGTGCATTCGCTGTCACGGCTGCTGTCGCTCTTCGACATCCGGCTCAACCTGGTGTCACCGGCGATCCTGGCGATGCCCGAAGAGATCCTGGCCGAATTGGCCACGGCGGGCACACCGGTCACCATCGCCGAGACCCTCGAGGGGGTGATCGGCTCGACGGATGTGCTCTACGTGACGCGGGTGCAGAAGGAGCGTTTCGCCCAGGAGAGCGCCTACGAGTCGGTGAAGGACGCCTTCGTCATCAGCCCGGCCACCCTGCAGAAGGCGAAGCGACGGATGATCGTGATGCACCCGCTGCCCCGGGTCACGGAGATCACCATGGAGGTCGACGACGACCCCCGCGCCGCCTACTTCCGCCAGATGGAGTACGGAATGTACGTGCGGATGGCGTTGCTGGCCATGGTGCTGGGCAAGGCATGACCGGGTTCTTCGCCCAACTGGAGGCCAGGGCCGCGGCGGCCGGGACGCTGCTTTGTGTCGGACTGGATCCCCGGGTCGACGGCGCGACCGAGATCGTGCCCTGGGCCAAGCGGATCATCGCGGGCACCGCGCCCTACGCCGCGGCCTTCAAACCGAATGCGGCGTTCTACGAGGCATTTGGCACCGCCGGGTGGGAGGCCCTGGTGGAAGTCGTGGCCGCCGTGCCCGAGGAGATCCCGGTGATCCTCGACGCCAAACGCGGAGACATCGCCTCGAGCGCCGAGGCCTATGCCCGAGGATGCTTCGAGCAGGTCGGCGCCGGTGCGGTGACGCTCAGCCCGTATCTGGGCCGAGACGCCATCGATCCCTTCCTGGCGTACGGCGACTGTGGCGTGTGGGTACTGGCGCGAACCTCGAACCCGTCGGCGGCGGAGATCCAGGATCGAGGCGACACGGCCCTTCACGTGGCGCGCAGCGCCGCAGGGTGGGCCGGCCCCGATCGCCTCGGGTTGGTGGTGGGGGCGACGGCGCCGTCCGTGCTCGGCGCGATCCGTCAGGCGGTGCCGGAGCATTGGATCCTCGCCCCCGGCGTGGGAGCCCAGGGCGCCGAGGTCACCGATCTCCACTCCGGACTGCGCGACAACGGAACCGGGTTGCTCGTCCCGGTGTCGCGCCAGATCGCCGACGCAACCGACCCGGGCTCAGCGGCGCGCCACATCCGCGATGCCCTTCGCGAACTCCGACCACGACCCCAGGGCGACGACCTGGCCGCCCGGCTCTTCGATGCCGGGTGTGTCGCCACCGGGTCGTTCAAACTGCGCTCCGGCGTGGACAGCCCCGTGTATCTGGATCTGCGGCGGGTCACTGCGGACTCGGACCTGCTGCGCAACATCGCATCCCGGTACGCCCGGGTGCTGCGCACCCTCGACTACGACCACGTCGCCGCCGTACCCTACGGCGCCATGGCGATCGCCACGGCTGTCGCCCTCGAGGCCAACGCCTCCCTCATCTGGCCGCGCCGCGAGGTGAAGGACCACGGCACTCGTTCCTCGGTCGAGGGGTCGTGGAAGCCCGGCGACCGCGTGGTGCTCATGGACGACGTCGTCACCTCGGGTGCCAGCGCGGTCGAGGCCGCCGCCTTGCTCCGGGATGCGGGCCTGATCGTCGAGGATCTCATCGTGCTCGTCGAGCGAGGACCCGAAGCCCGTCCGGCACTCGCTGCCGAGCACCTCACCCTGCACGCCGCCACCACATTGAGCCGCCTCGCCGACGACCTCGCGCTCGCGGGTCGGATCACGAGCGAGACCCGCGACCGGATCGTGGAGTTCCTCTCCGCGTGACGTACCGATTCGTCAGAGCCGTGGGATTCCGCTTCGACCCGGAGCGTGCCCACGGCATGGCGCTCGCTGCCCTCCGCATCACCGGTCCGCTGCGCCGCGGACGAGCCATCGAGCACGACCCGGTGACGATGTGTGGTCTGCGATTCCCCAATCGGGTCGGTCTCGCCGCCGGCTACGACAAGGATGCGGTCGCCTGGCGGGCCCTTGCCTCGCTCGGCTTCGGGCACATCGAGATCGGGACGGTCACCCCACTCCCCCAGCCCGGCCACCTCAAGCCGCGGATCACCCGGTATCCGAAGCATCAGGCGTTGATCAATCGGATGGGCTTCCCCTCCGACGGAGCCGCGGCGGTGGCGCGTCGTCTCGACGGTCGGCGGCCGCCGGGATTGGTCGTGGGGGTGTCGATCGGACCGAACGCCTTCACTCCTCCGGAGCGGCGCCTCGACGACTACTTGTCGTTGGTCCAATCCTTTGCCGACCTCGCCGACTACCTGGCCGTCAACGTGTCGTCACCCAACACGGCCGGTCTCCGTCAACTCCAGGGCGAGACCCTGGAGTCGCTCCTCGCCGCGATCGTGGCGGCTCGTGACGCCGCCGGAGGACGGCGCCCACCGATCCTCGTAAAGCTCTCCCCCGACCTCGATGACATCGTCGCTTCGGTACGCGCCGTCGAGTCGGCGCGAGCCGACGGGATCATCGTGGGCAACACCACCACGACCCGACCGGGCTTCGAGGGACCGGCGGCACCGGGTGGCTTGAGTGGCGCTCCGCTGGCGCCACTTGCCCGCAGGGCCCTGACCACGGTGCGTGCCGCCACCCGTCTCCCGGTGATCGCCTGCGGCGGGATCATGGGTGCCGGAGACGCAGCCGATCGCCTGGCCGCGGGCGCCACCCTGGTGCAGGTGTACACGGGGTTGGTCTACCGCGGGCCGCGGTTGGTGCGGGAGATTGCTGGGTAGTTGCCAGTCACCCGTTGCCCGATGCCCGATCCCACAGCACCTCGGTCACCTCGTGGACGCCATCCAAACCCTTGAGCTTCATGGGGACGGCATCGCCAAGCGCGAACTCGCGTGAATCGCCGAGCATCACGCGCACCGCCTCCGACACCATGATCTGTGCGCCTTCGGCGGCGGCGGCGATCCTGGCGGCCTTGTTGACCGTGGTGCCCAGATAGTCGCTGTCCGAGGCGACGGCGTCACCGACGTGCACCCCAACACGAACCCCCATCGCGATGTCGCCCGTCGATCCGGCATGATCGCGCTGGATCTCGATCGCGGCACGGACGGCCTCTCGCGTGGAGGCGAACGCGATCATGGCGCCATCACCGAGGGTCTTGACGACCGTGCCGCCTCGCGGAGCGATGATCCTCTCGATCGCGTGATGATGCCGATTCAAGGCGTCGACCCACACCGAGTCGCCGAGCTGTGCCGCCAACTGGGTCGAGTCCTCGATGTCGGTGAAGACCAGACTCACGGTGCCGTCCCGCACCGGCATTCCCGGAGACGAGCCTCGCTCGATCGAAGCGAGGAGCTTCTCCAGAGATCCCGTCAGCTCGACCCCGACCCACTCGACGTTGGGGACGCCGAGCGAGGAGTGCATTTGGATCAACCGCCAGATGCCGGTCTCGAGCACAAACACGAACGTGAACCGAACCGGGGCGGGCTCGGCATCGCCGAATGTCGCCGTCGCACGACAGGCCCCCCAGCCGGTATCCCCAGCCTCGAAGGCTTCGATGTCTTGGGCCTCGAGCTTCAGCGGAGGCCACTTGGTGACGTGGTTGGGAAAGGCGTCGACGAACCCGACACCGTTCCACCACTCCTCGGGGTCGGTGCCGACATACCGGGTCGCGGCCGAACGCGAAAAGAAGTTTGCCAGGGTCGCGCCGTCCCGCTGCTGCGCCGCATGGATCGACCGCGCAATGACCGCCCGCAGTTCCTCGGACTCCCGCATGACCCGAGGCTAGTTGAGGCGAGAGTCCCCAGGCCGGAGGCCAGAACCGGGTGCCGGACAAGCCCGATGCCAGATGCCAGAAGCCAGATCCCAGCGAAGCGCCCCGTGGAACCTGGTGCCTGGTGCCTAGTGCCTTCCCAGAAACTCCCGCAGTTCTTCCTTCGTCCGATCTTCCCCTGCGGCAAAGGCCTCGACGTTGTCGTGCGCCTCGGAGTCCCGGAACTGCACCGGCGGGCTCTTCATGAAGTAGGAGGCCGGGGCCAGCAGCGGACCGCCGATGCCGCGGTCGAGCGCCAGCTTGGCGCAGCGAACGGCATCGATGATGACCCCTGCCGAGTTCGGCGAGTCCCACACCTCGAGC
>CAYYIA010000114.1:0-5981 GCA_964471875.1 uncultured Acidimicrobiia bacterium | reverse complement strand
CCCTCGAGAAGAGCGACCAGATGTCCCACGGCGCCGACTACGTCGACCACTTCGAGGGCCCCGACACCTTCATCTGGAGCTCCCAGAACAGCGTGGGTCCCGACTCGAAGAAGGGCCGCGAGATCCTCGACTCCCTCAATACCGGCACCCAGGTCCACCTCTGGGTCCGCCAGAAGAAGACCGACGGGGCTTTCGAGTACCGCGGCCTCGTCGTCCCGGTGAGTCACCGAGGCGACCACTCGATGTCGGTCGGCTTCCGGCTTGTCACGGCGCTCGGTGGGGCTCCGTTCTGAGGGAGCGTAGGGGGCTGATCATGGTCGACGACGCCCCATCGCACGCGGGCGTCTGCACTCGCGGTCTCGCCGGTCGGATCAGCGTTTGGAACCGCCGACGGGCGGGTCGGTTGCCGCTGCGCGCGAACTTGCGGCGTAACGTCGATCAGATCGGCCAGCCAGCCAGTTCGGTTTGCACATGGCGCGCCACCCCTGACTCACCCGCCAAGTTCAGGAACGCCGTGTTGTCAAGCAGCTGATCAGCGCCTCGTCGGTTTCGCCTACGCTGACCATCACCTGGCCCTACGTTTGGTTGGGATCGAGGAAGACGCCGCGTCAACCAGGCCCAGGGGGTCCACGTACATGAAGGTTGGCAGCCCCTCGTTGAGACGGCGTTCTAGCGGTGTGCTGCTGGCCCTGCTGGCGGCGTCCTTGGTCGGCGTGCCGTTGGTGCCTACCCTCGTGGCAGTGCCGCCGGCAGCGGCGGACGGCAACGAGACGCCGGGTAACCCGGCGGCGGTCGAGGCCCTGACCGTCGGGATCGCGCATGTGTGTGCCTTGTTGGACGACGGTCGGGTCAAGTGCTGGGGCTGGAACGTCGCCGGGCAGTTGGGGTTGGGGGACCTGTGGGATCGGGGGGACGGGCCGGGGGAGATGGGTGACAGTTTGCCAGCGGTGGATCTGGGCGCAGGCCGCACCGCCACCGCTGTTAGCGCCAACGGCGGGCACACGTGCGCCGTGCTGGACGACGGTCAGATCAAGTGCTGGGGCAACAACGACTACGGCGAGCTGGGGTTGGGGGACACGTGGGATCGGGGGGACGGGCCGGGGGAGATGGGTGACAGTTTGCCAGCGGTGGATCTGGGCGCAGGCCGCACCGCCACCGCCGTCGCCGCCGGCGGCCGCCACTCGTGTGCGTTGCTGGATAACGGTGTGGTCAAGTGCTGGGGCCGTAACGACGATGGCGAGCTGGGGTTGGGGGACACGGCGACTCGGGGGGACGGGCCGGGGGAGATGGGTGACAGTTTGCCAGCGGTGGATCTGGGTGCAGACCGCACCGCCACCGCCATCACTGCCGGCAACGAACCTCATACGTGCGCCTTGTTGGATAACGGTCAGGTCAAGTGCTGGGGCCGTAACTATTACGGCGAGCTGGGGTTGGGGGACACGGCGACTCGGGGGGACGGGCCGGGAGAGATGGGTGACAGTTTGCCAGCGGTGGATCTGGGTGCAGACCGCACCGCCACCGCCATCACTGCCGGAACCGACGGTCACACGTGCGCCTTGTTAGACAACGGTCAGGTCAAGTGCTGGGGCGGCAACGGCGGCGGTCAGCTCGGGTCGGGGGACACGGCGACTCGGGGAGACGGGCCAGGGGAGATGGGTGACAGTTTGCCAGCGGTGGATCTGGGTGCAGACCGCACCGCCACCGCCGTCACTGCCGGCCTATTTCACACGTGCGCCGTACTGGACAACGGTCAGATCAAGTGCTGGGGCGACAACGACCAGGGCGAGCTGGGGTTGGGGGACACGGCGACTCGGGGAGACGGGCCGGGGCAGATGGGTGACAGTTTGCCGGCGGTGGATCTGGGCGCAGGCCGCACCGCCACCGCCGTTGGCGCCGGCGACTACTACACGTGCGCCTTGATGGACGACAGTCAGGTCAAGTGCTGGGGCGCCAGCGGCGAGGGCGCGCTTGGTTCGGGGGACGGCCGAGCCTACGGGGCCCAGCCGGGGCAGATGGGCGACAACTTGCCGGTGGTCGACCTCGGTGCGGGGACGACACACGGGGTGAACGGCGTGTGGGTCGCGATGGGAGACTCGTTCTCGTCGGGGGAGGGCGCCGCCTGGTTCCACGACGGGACCGATACCGAGGCCAACCGCTGCCGTCGCAGCGACGCGTACGCCTCGCTGACCAATAACGTGCTGGACGAGCCGTATGCCGGCGGCGACTTCCTGTTCGTCGCCTGCTCAGGGGCGAGGATCCGAAACCTGTCGAGCGAGGGCCAGTTCCCCGACAGCCCGAACGGCGTCCACGGCCGCTGGCCGCAGATCGAGTACCTGCGTGAGGTTGGCGCCGACGCGTCAGTCGTCACGCTGACGGTCGGCGGCAACGACATGGGCTTCGGTGATGTGCTGTCCGCATGCCTGGGCCTGAGCGGCGTGCCCGACTTCTTCGGTGGGAACAGCGGGTCCTTGGCCGGCTACGACATTCCGTACCTCGCCCAGTTCAACCAGTCCGCCAGCGCCACCGACTGGGCCGCCATGGGGCAGCGCTGCGACCGGTACTCGAACCACACGCTCGGCTCCTTCGCAGCGGCGGTCGAGACCCACATCCGGTCGGTTCGCTCCGATCTCGTCTCGGTGTATGACGACGTCCAGGCGGCGGCACCGAACGCGGAGGTCTATGTCCTCGGATACCCCGTCTTCATCCCCGGGGATAACACGGCCACGCCGTCGTGTGGCTCGCTCGCCGGGCTCAACGCTCAGGAACGAACCTGGCTGCGCACGCTCATCCTTCGGGCCAACACGCAGATCCGTTCAGCTGCGGCAACCGCCGGCGTCACGTACGTCGATGTCGAGCAGTCGTTCGAGGGGATCGGTTCGGTCGACGGGGCAAGTCACTTGATGTGTGACGCAAACGCTGATGTGAACGGCATCACCCTCTCCGCGCTACCGAACTCGTTCCATCCCGACAGCGATGGCCATCAAACGCTCGCCGTGCGGCTGTTTGAGTGCATGACCTCGTCATCGGATTGCGCCCCGCCCAAGCCGTGGATGGTCTGTGACGGACAGACCGCGAACATCTACGGGACGAGAGGCACCGACCAACTGCGCGGCCTCGACACCGCTCATCGAGACGTGATCGTCACCCTCGGCGGCGACGACAAGGTCAACGCCCTCAACGGCAACGACACGGTGTGCGGCGGTGGCGGCGCCGACCGCCTCTACGGGATGGGCGACCAGGATCGGCTGTTCGGGGCCGCCGGCAACGATCGTCTCGATGGAGGCAGCGCCCGGGACTTCTGCGATGGAGGCACCGGAAGCGACAGCAACGCCGATTGCGAGTCGCGCACGGGCTTCCCCTAAGCTAAGCCGTCGCAGGTCCGACCAACCCCGGCTTGCCGCCGCCAGCCGAGTTGGGCCACCACGCCATCCCGAGACATGGATCCGCTGCGGAGACGCCAACAATTCCGCGATCACACCGCAGCCGAGGGGTGACCCTCGTTAGCCAGTCGCAACGCGGGCGTCGTGGAAGACGTCGGCCGGGAGCTCGTGGTCGAGCTTCCAGATAATGCGCATCGGGCGACCGCCGGTGTGCCTGACGTAGGTGGCTGGACCGGCGTAGATGTAGGGCGGGGCGCCGAGGTCGCCGTCGGCCTCCTTGTTCTCACGGAAGAAGAGATGAACAGACGATCCCCGGCCTCGGTGGTGGATGTATCGGTCGCCGGCATCGCTCTTTGGGTGCGCGCTGTTCTGCGATTCCCACTGGAACAGCGTCGGACTGATCGCCCGGTCGGCGTACATCGTGGTCGGCGAGAAATGCTTCTCGGTCTTGCGTAGGTTGAACCAGAACACATCGGCCTGTTCATCGGGAATCCACTTGACGCCGGCACCCCTCGACGTCGATGGCTTCGGCACGCCGAACGCAGCGAGCAGCTCGGCGAGGCTGTAGCGGGCATGGAGATGGAGCGGTAGGTCGGCGCTCGGTGCCACCGGCCTCGTGACTCGCCGGATGCGGTCACGCAGAACAGCGAGCAGGTCAAGGATTTCCTCGCGACGTGCCGGATTGGCCCATAGGAGGCCTAGGTTCCTGTCGAGGTTATTGAGCGGCTCGGCCCAGCCCCACAGGGTGAAGTGCATCATCGCAAGAAGGCGCCCGGCACGTCCGGCAACCGTGTTGGCCGGGGGAGGTGCGGTTGCGTCGAGCAGGGCGGCGACGAAGTTAATGCGTTCCAGGTCATCGAAGTGAAGCATGCGTCCGATTGCGCCCTCCAGCTGCCGATCCTCGTTGCTGAGCGGTCGGCTGTCGAGGCCCGCAGCCCGTCGGAGGCCGGCCCAGCCACCTCGGCGACGCCGGTAGATGTCATCGATCTCGAATCCGGTCTCGCTGAGGAAGTCCGCGAGCGTGCAGTCGCCGATCCGGCGCAGCTCGTCGGTCAAACCGGTCCAGTCAATCCTGAGCGACGAGCGGACGTTGTCGAGGACGACCTTTGAGGCGACCCGATCGAGCGACAGATGGCAGCCGGCAGGCAGGGTAGGGAAGCCATGTTCGATCTCGCGCTGGAGCCCTCGGCGCGTGGTGCCGGTAAGTGCCCGATAGCGCAGGTCGAATCGGAACTCGCGTCTCTGGTTGCCAATGAAGTCGAGCACGGTGAGGCACGGCTTGTCGTCTGCGAGGCGGAGACCTCGACCAAGCTGTTGCAGGAAGACCGTCGCGCTCTCGGTTGGGCGGAGGAAGAGCACAGTGTCGATCTCGGGAATGTCGACGCCCTCGTTGAACAGGTCGACAGTGAACACGGCCTTGATATCCCTCCTGCGAAGCGCTTCGAGCGCTGAGCGCCGATCCGCAGGCGAGGTGCGAGATGTGACCGCTGCCGAGGGGATTCCGGCATCGTTGAACTTACGAGCCATGAACTCGGCGTGGTCGATGCTGACGCAGAACCCGATCGCACGCATACGACTCAGATCGCTGATCTTGTCCTGCAGTGTTTGGAGGATGATCCGGACCCGCATCTCGTGCGCGGTGTAGACGTTGGTCAGTTCCGCCGGGAGGTACCCGGTCCCGCGCTTCCATCGAACGTGCGATAGGTCGGTGCCGTCGTGCACGCCGAAGTATTGGAACGGTGCCAACAGGTTGCGTTCCAGCGCCTCCCAAAGTCGGAGTTCGACGGCAATCCGGCCGTCGAACCAGTGCAGGATGTCCTGGCCGTCAGTACGTTCGGGTGTGGCGGTGAGGCCGAGCAACACCTTGGGCCGGAGGTGGTCCAGGAGTCGGGCATAGGTCTTCGTCTCAGGTCCGGCGTGGTGGAACTCGTCGACGATGACCATGTCGAACTTGTCGGGGTCGAGGTCGTCGAGATCTAACCGCGCCAGTGACTGCACAGATGCGAAAACGTGGCGCCACTCACTCGGCCGTTGACCGCCGACGAACTGCTCGCCGAAGGACCCGTTGCGCAGGATGTGGGCAAAGGTGTTCTGGCTCTGCTGGAGGATCTGGTCACGGTGGGCGACGAAGAGGAGCGAATCGACCAGGTCAGCGTCGCGTAGCCGCCGGTAGTCCAGGCCAGCGACGACCGTCTTGCCCGTACCGGTCGCCATCACGACGAGATTCCGCTGTCGGCCGTGGATCTCGCGCTCGGCCGCCAGCTCATCGAGGATCTCGCGCTGGTACCCCCATGGTCGTACGTCGAGTGATGTGAGTTGAATAGGAAGGCCTGCCGGGCCGCTGCCTTCGGTGGCAAGAGCTTCGTCGAGGCGCGAGCGTTGCGCACCATCGGTCGGGTCGTAGGACTCGAATGCCGGGTCCTCCCAGTATTCGTCGAACGTTGCCCGGAACGTGTCGAGAAGGTGGCTCTGCTCGACCTCCGAGAGGCGCACGTTCCACTCCAACCCATCGATCAGCGCGGACTTCGACAAGTTGGACGAACCGATGTCGCCCGCCACGTTCGGTGGGCATGAGGGTGACGTGATTGGTGGGCATGGGTT
>CAYYIA010000113.1:0-6045 GCA_964471875.1 uncultured Acidimicrobiia bacterium | reverse complement strand
CCGCTCCCGACCCAGGGCTCCCCGCCCCGCTCTCGGAGCCCGAGGTCATGGCCCGGATCGCGGGGATGGGGGAGCGTGTCGCCTCGAGGCTGATCTGCTTTGCCGGGGGAGGGGTGTACGACCATCACCTCCCGCCCGTGGTGCGTGCGCTCACCATGCGCCCCGAGTTCGTCACGTCCTACACCCCCTACCAGAGCGAGGTGGCCCAGGGAGTGCTCCAGGCCCTCTGGGAGTACCAATCGATGATCTCCGAGGTCACCGGACTCCCGGTCGCCAACGCCTCGCTCTACGACGGATCGTCGTCAGGGATCGAAGCCGTCAACCTCGCGGTCGCCGAAACGGGGCGGTCGGCGGTATGGGTGTCGCGTGGTGTCGATCCCCGCACCCGTGAGATCCTCCACACGTTCGGCAACGCCCGGGACATCGAGATCGTCGAGCACCCCCTCCTCGGCGGGCGAACGGTCTGGGCGGCCGACGCCACCCCGCCACCGGCCGCGGTGGTGTTCTCCCAGCCCAACTACCTCGGCGTCGTCGAGGATTACGCGGAGCCGGTGCGCCTCGCCCGCCAGGTCGGAGCCCTCGCCGTCGCAGCCTTCGATCCCATGCTCCTCGGCGTGCTGCGATCACCCGGCGCGGCGGGTTGCGACGTCGCCTTCGCCGAGGGACAGCCGCTGGGCAACCCCATGTCCTTCGGCGGCCCGATCCTCGGTGTCTTCGCCACCACCAAGCAGCTGATGCGCCGCATCCCCGGACGTCTCGTCGGACGCACCAACGACGTCGCCGGACGCACCGCCTACACCCTGACCTTGCGTACCCGAGAGCAGGACATCCGCCGCGAGAAGGCCTCGTCGAACATCTGCACCAACCAATCGCTCAATGCCATCGCCGCCGCCATCCACCTCGCCTGGCTCGGACCGAAGGGACTGGCGGAGGTGGGCCGGCAGTCGGTCGCCAAGGCCCACTACCTCGCAGAGGCGCTCTCCCGGGTGCCGGGGTTGACGCTGCCGCTCGCCGCGCCCTTTGGACGCGAGTTTCCCGTGCTCCTCGATGCGGATCCGGACGCGGTGGTCACGGCGATGGCGGAGCGGGGATTCCTGGCGGGGATCCCGCTCGGGCGGGACTATCCCGAGTTCCCTGGGGGACTCCTCATCGCCGTCACCGAGCGCCGCACCCGTGACGAGTTGGATCGGTACGCCCGGTCCCTCGAGGAGGTGATGCGCCATGGCTGAGGCTGCCGGCCGCGCCGCATCGTCGCCTCTCGTGGGGGGCTCCGCCGAGCCGACGCTGCGCGAGCTCTCGGTTCCCGATCGCCGGGCGTGGTCGCTCCCCGAGCTCGACGTTCCTGCGGGCCCCGAGCTGCCCGAGGCCGCACCAAACCCCCCGCCCCTTCCCGAGCTCTCGGAGCGCGATCTCGTCGCCCACTTCACACGCCTTGCCCACCGCAACTTCGCCGTCGACCTGGGTGCCTACCCCCTCGGATCGTGCACGATGAAGTACAACCCGAAGGTGTGCGACTGGGCAGCCGAGCACGGCGGGTTCCGCGATCTCCACCCCGCCACCCCGGACCGACTCGCCCAAGGAGCCCTGGAGGTGTTGCTCGCCGCGGAGGACATCCTGTGTCGACTCACCGGCATGGCCGCGGCCACCTTCCAGCCCCCTGCCGGAGCCGCGGGGGAACTCACCGGGCTGCTGATCATGCGGGCGTATCACCGCAGCCGCGGCCGCAACCCCTCGACGATCCTCATACCCGACTCCGCTCACGGGACCAATCCGGCGTCGGTCACGCTGGCGGGCTTTCGTGCCCGGTCGATCCCGAGCGACCGTCGCGGCATGGTCGACCTCGACGCCGTTCGGGCTGCCGTCGACAGCGACACCGCCGGGTTCATGCTGACGAACCCCAACACCTTGGGATTGTTCGAGGAGCACGTCGCCGAGATCGCCGAGGTGGTACACGGCGCCGATGGGCTGGTCTACTACGACGGGGCGAATCTCAACGCCATCCTCGGTGTCGTCCGGCCGGGGGACATGGGGTTCGACATCGTTCACTCCAATCTCCACAAGACGTTCGCCACCCCTCACGGGGGCGGTGGACCCGGGGCGGGACCGGTGGCGGTGGTGCAACGCCTCGCTCCGTTCCTTCCCGGTCCGGTACCGCAGGAGACGAGCGAAGGCCTGCGGTGGGTGATGCCGGAACACTCGATCGGGCGAGTCCACGGACGCTATGGGAACTTCCTCGTGGTGCTGCGCGCCCTCACGTACATGCTCGCTCTCGGCGGCTCAGGACTGCGCAGGGTGGCGGAGCGCTCCGTGCTCAACGCCCGCTACCTCGCCTCCCGACTGTCGTCGGCATACACCATCCCCTTCGACAGCCCGTGCATGCACGAGTTCGTCGCCTCGGCGGCAGACCTCAAGCGGGCCACCGGCGTTCGCGCCATGGATGTCGCCAAGGCGCTGCTCGATGAGGGATTCCACGCCCCGACGGTGTACTTTCCGCTGATCGTCGAAGAGGCGCTCATGATCGAGCCCACCGAGACGGAGTCGCCGGAGACCGTGGAGGCGATCGCCGCTGCCCTCAACCGCATCGCCGAGCGCGCCACGGTCGATGCCGAGGCGGTCCATCACGCTCCTCACGCCACGCCGGTCTCTCGCCCCGACGATGCCCTGGCGGCCCGCAAGCCCGTGCTCACCTGGAACGATCTCGAGGAGGCCCGATGAGGAATCGGCGCGCCACCGACGGCACCATGCTCGCCACCCATCACTGGGACCCCCCTGGGCGAACCCGGTCCACGGTGGTGCTCGTCCACGGACTCGGCGAGCACGGTGGGCGCTACCGCCATGTCGGTGAGATGCTGGCGCAACGCGGTCACGCAGTCCGGGCAACCGACCTCCGGGGCTTCGGATCCTCGGGGGGCCGGCGGGCCCATCTCCGGGACTGGGAGCATCACCTCGACGATCTCGCCGGCGACATCGGCGAGGCCCGGGCGGGGTCTCCAGCACCCGTGGTGCTCCTCGGTCACTCCCTGGGGGGGCTGGTGGCCCTCTCGTACGCCCTGAGCAGCCGACCCGCCCCCGACCTGCTGGTGCTCAGCGCCCCGGCGATCGAGAACGACCTCCCCCGGGCCAAGCAGGTTGCGGCTCGCCTCCTGGGCACCATCGCCCCCACCCTCTCGATCCCCAATGGCCTACGGGGTGACCAGTTGTCCCGGGACCCGGAAGTGGGGGAGCGGTACTTCTCCGATCCGCTGGTGCTGCAGCGCACCACCACCGGCTACGGTCGTCACGCCCTGCGCGCTGCCGCTCGCGCCCGTGCCGGAGCAGGGGGCCTCAGCGTCCCAACCCTGGTGCTGCATGGGGCCGCCGACACCATCATCCCGCCGCGGGCATCCCGGGCTCTCGCCGGCATCCCGGGTGTGGAGCATCGGGAGTTCCCCGAGTTCCGCCACGAGATCTTCAACGAGGAAGGCGGGGCGGCGGCGACGGCGGTGGTCGCCGATTGGATCGAGGCACACCTCACAGGGTGATCACCCCAGACGCTTGGCCACCGCACGGCGCGTGGCTTCGTCACAGAACGCGGACTCGAGGGCGGTTCGCGTGATGACCTCGAGGTCCTCCACCCCCAACCCGCAATGTTCTGCCACCAGGGCGAACTCCTGTCCCATGCTCGTGGCGCTCATCAGGCGGTTGTCGGTGTTGAGCGTCACGGCGAACCCTGCTCGACACAGCATGCCAATCGGGTGGTCGGCAGCCGAGGGATACATCCTCGTGTCGAGGTTGGAGGTCGGACAGATCTCCAGGGGGATGCGGCGTTCATGCACCTCGCGTGCCACCGGGCCGAGACCGACGATCCGACCGTCGCGTACGGTGGTGTCCTCGATGATGCGCGCCCCGTGGCCGATGCGCTCGGCGCCGCACGCCAACGCTGCGGCGATGCTCCCCACCCCGTCACCCTCGCCGGCGTGAATGGTGAGGTGAAGGCCGGCATCACGGGCGATCTCGATCGCCGGGCGATGCTCGGTCGCAGGGAACCCGGCCTCGGGACCGGCCAGATCGAACCCCACCACCCCGAGCCCGGCGAACTCGGAAGCAACGCTCGCAACCTCGACGGAGTCGTCCATCTGGCGGAGTGCATCGACGATCACCCGACCCGGCGTTCCCAGGGCAGCCTCCGCCTCTGCCAGGCCGGCGAGGACGGCGGATATCGCCTCGGCTCTGGTCATCCCCCCGGCGATGTGGAGCGACGGGGCGAACCGGATCTCCGCATAGACGACGCCGTCAGCGGCGAGATCGGCGAGCGCTTCGTACGCCACCCGGTGCATCGCCTCCGGGGTCTGCATCACCCCGAACGTGTGGGCAAAGGCATCCAGGTAGTCCTCGAGCGAGTCCGCTCCCGCCTGGTGAAACCAGCGGCGCATCCCGGCGGCGTCGGGCTCCGGCAGGCCCCGGTAACCGGCAACGGCGGCCAGCTCGACCACGGTCTCCGGCCGGACCCCACCGTCGAGGTGGTCGTGCAACAGCACCTTGGGAAGACGGGATACCAGCGGCGACTCCATGCCACGCCAGGCTAGCGGGCCATCTTCTCGCTACCGGGTCCGGGGGCTCACGAACCACCACATGTGTTCGGACGCAACCGCCCGATCCCGGGCCGACCTCAAATCCCGCCGTGATCGTTCCGCTGAGCCTCCAGCCACCACCGCCGCTCCACCACGTCCTCGTCGAACCAGGCGCCGGGCACCACTTCACCGGGAACGAACCCGAGCCGTTCGAAGAAGGCCTCGGCCTCGAGGTTGCCGAGCAGCACGTCGGCACACAACGGAGTGCGCCCGTCGGGGTCCTTCGCCCCTTCGACCAGAGCCCGCCCGATCCCGCGCCGTCGCCACACGGGATCGATGGCGATCACCGAGACGTCGACTCCGTGATCGGCAGGCACCGCATCGAGAAACCCGGCGACACCCGATCCGTCCTCGGCGACGACCACACCGCCGCGGAGCAGGCGCCGAGAAACGGCGCCCGGGGAGTAGGTGGCGGCGAGCATCCTCCAGATGGTCTGCGGGCGGAGCAGCCCGGCATAGCCATCTCGGAATCCGGCTTCGGCAAGCCTCCCGATCGCCATCAGGTCTTCGTGCCGCCCGCGCCGAACCTTCATGGCGCGAACCTACCCGCGGTGTCCGGCTCGTGGGCGGGCAAGGGCGCAGCGCCGCCTCGTAGACTGCCCCCATGGACGCCACGGCCATCATCGCGCTCGCTGCGGGTGGTGCCGGGCTCCTCGGCGTACTGCTCCTCACGATCCTCGACCGGCGTCAACGCCGCCGAATGCGGGCCGCCCTCGCCGCCTCCCGCGCCGAGGCGACTGCCGCCACGGCCACCGCCACTGCCGTCGGCCAGCAACTCACCGTGGCCCGCGCCGGAGAGCGCGAAGCCGCATGGGTGGCGCAGGCCGCCACCCGGGCCTCCGCCGCCCTTTCCGACCAGGTGACGGCTCTCGAAGACCGCATCCACGCCGCCGAGGTGCGCGCCGCCGAACTCGAGCGCACCGTGGCGGGGCTCCGGGGCGATCTGAGCGGGGCCGAGCAGTCCGCGCAGGAGCATCGTGCCGCGGCGACGCTCGCCACCGAACGCGCCGCCGCCCTGGAGAGCGAGTTGCTCACGGCTCGAAGGGAGATCTCCCAACTCCACGACGACCTCGAGGCCGCCCGGGTCCACGCCATCGCCCCACCGCTCGTCCCGGCCGCCACACCGCCCGAGGTCGATGAGCTGCGCAACCGCCTCCACGGGGCGCTTGCCGAGGTCGATCGCTTGCGTGACCGGGTCGAGGCACTGGAGACGACCCTCGCCCTCACCCGTGAGCCCGCCCCCGCCGTGGTCCTGCCCGCCCTCCTCCCGTCGGATCCCTGGGCCGTACCGGGCGACGCCGACCGCGAGACCGAGACCGCCCGTCTGCGCAGTGAGTTGAACGAGGCCCGGCGCGTCGCCATCGCCTCTCGCCTCGAGATCGATCGACTGGCGTCCGAGATCGCCCGCGTGCGAGAGGAGGCCGACCATCGCATC
>CAYYIA010000112.1:0-6085 GCA_964471875.1 uncultured Acidimicrobiia bacterium | reverse complement strand
CGGCCAAGCAATGAGGTCGATCGCTGTCATGTGCGCCGCGGCGTCGGTGTCGATCGCCTGGAGTCGGCCCCGCCGTGTGGCGATCACGCTCCCCGAGCCCGGAACGTTGATCTCGGCCCTGACTGCGTTCATCCTGGGATGGACTGCGGCGGCGGCAATGGGCATGCCTGGGGTCCCGGCCCTCGTCGGCGGAGCCGTCGCTGCCGCCGTTCCCCACGTGGTTCGCCGACGCGGGCGGGAGCGCGCCTCGCGCCACGCCACCCAACGATGGCCCGACTTCCTCGCTGCGGTACGGAGTCGACTCGCCACCGGTGCCGCCATCCCGGCAGCATGCGCCGAGGCGGGCCGCCATGTCGGTGGCCGCTTCGTCGAGCTCGCGGCGCCGACGGGCATCCCGTTTGCCCAGACCATCGCGGTGACACGAGAGCGATGGGCTGATCCGCTCGCTGATCGGATCCTCACGACGCTCGAGCTCGCCAACACCGTCGGAGGGTCGCACGTCAGCGCGGTCCTGGGAGCACTCACCGCCTCGGTGAACGAAGACCTCCGTCTCCGCCGCGCCCACGAGGCCGCCCTCACCGAGCAGCGGCTCACTGCGGGTGTTGCCCTTGTTGCACCCTGGGCGATTCTCGCGCTGAGCGTCATGACCAACCCCGCCTCCGCCGACGCGTTCGCCACCGGCACCGGGAACCTGATCATCGCCGGTGGGTTCGCCGCCACGATCGTCGGGTATGCCCTGGCTCGTCGCTCTGCTCGTTTGTCACAACCCCCAAGGCTCTTCACATGACGCCACTCCTCGTGGGAGCGGCCTTCGGGCTGGCGGTGCTCGCGATTCGCGAGCGACGGGTACCGACTGCCGCCTACCTCGATGGAGGACTCTTCCCGGCCCGGCCGCCCCGACGCGGTGTGCCCTCGCTGCCTGCCGGGACCATCTGGGGAGGAGGTATCGGCATGCTCGCCGGCACCTCCATGCCCGATCGGCTGATCGCCCTGGTCGTTCTCGGCTGCCTCGGCGGCGCGCTCGTCGCCCGAGCTTCGGCCAGCACCCGCCGCCAGCGCCGATCGTGGCGTTTGACGCAGGAGCTCCCGACGATCGCCGACACGCTCTCGCTCCATGTCCTCGCCGGTGAGTCGGTGGCAGGGGCCATCCGGCGTGTCGCCAGCTCGTGCCACGGTGTGGCCGCCGACGAACTCGCAAACGCGGCAGCAGATCCGGCCGGCCTGGAGGCGGGGCTGCGAGCCGCTGCGGCCAACTCATGTCACGCCGACGGCACCCGGCTGTACGAGGCGCTCGGCCATGCCCACCGCACCGGCGGACGCCTCGCTGAGTCCCTCGGCGAGCTCGCCAGTGACTATCGGGCTTCGCTCGTGGCCGAGCTCACTGCGGAGGGCGGGCGCCGCGCTCTGGTGTCATTCGGGCCGATCCTCGCCTTCATGATCCCCGTGACGCTCTTGTTCCTCATGTACCCGACCCTGGCAGGGCTCTCCGCCCTGTCTGCGACCCCATGAAAGGAGGGGAACGTGCCCATCATCCGTCGACTTCGTTCCGACGAACGCGGGGTGACCACCGTCGAGTGGCTCGGCATGGCAGCGATCGCCGTTCTGGTGATCGCAGTGCTGCTGCCACAAGTGCGATCGGCGGCCACCGATCTGTGGAACTCGATCGTCGGCCAACTCACGGGTTTCTTCGCCTAGGACCTTCCGAGACCGGGAGCGTGATGCTGGAGGAGGTCGCCGCCATGGCGGCGACCTTCCTCCTGCTCACGGTGCTCGTGCAGGTCTCACTCGCCATGACCGCACGCTCGGCTGCCGACGCCGCGGTTGCAGCCGCCACTCGTCGGGCCGCGCTGCCGGGTGCCGACCTGATCGCCGAGACCAGGCGTCTCCGCGACAGTCTCGAAGCCCTGGTCCCGGGTGTCGTCGAGGTGGCCGCGGACCTCACCGTGTCCGACGAACGAGTTGTCGGTCATGCCACCCTCCAATGGTCTCCACCAGGCCCGATGTTCACCCCGATCACCATCACGGTCCGAACGGAGATCGCTCGTGCGTTTCCACCGTGACGACGGCTCCGTGCTCGCCGCGGATCTCGTGCTCGCTGCCGCCATCGTGGTCGTGGTCTCTGCCGTCGCAGCCGCCTTCGGCACCGTTGCGGGCGCCCTCCAGGACCACCGAGAAGCAGCCCGGGTGTCCGCGGTCGTGGCCGCTCGCACCGGCGACGTCGCCGCGGCTGTCGCTGTCGCAGAGCGCCTTGCTCCGGGTTCCACCGTGACCATCGACGACGATGGCGACGAGGTGACCGTGCACGTGACCGGACCCATCGAGGTCCCCCACCCCGTCACCCGCCGCATCCAACGCGTCGTGAGCGGAGAGGCGACGGTGCCCATCGCACCCTATCGGTCGAACCATGGCTGAACGCGGAGCGGTCCACCTCGTGTTGATGGCGCTGCTCTTTGCCGCCACCCTCATGCTCGGGCTTGCGGTCGACATCACCCGGATCGGCATCGCCTGGAGAGAAGCCTCCCACCTGGCGGCCACCGCGGCCGAGGCAGGGGCCGGGTGGATCGACGAGGCGGCAGCCCGCGACGATCGCATCGTGCTCGCCCCATCATTGGCCGAGGAGGCCGCCCACACCGTCGCATCAGGCGACGAGCGAGTGGTCATCGTGACCGCCACCACCGAAAGGGTCTGTGTGCGGGTTCGCATCAGAGTCCACCCGACGCTGCTGGCGCTCGTCGGTGCGGCGCCGAAGGACGTGGCCGCCACCGCCTGCGCCGAACCACGCAAGGGTTGAGAGGCTCAGCGACAGGTCGCCCCGGAATCTGAAGTCGGCCCGACATTGGGCCGCCTTCAGATCGAACCAGCGTCCTATTCGCTGAGCCTCTGATCCGTACACTCCGGCCGTGGCCGCCGAGCGTCCCTTCGTCACCGCCCTGGGCCGGGCGATCGTCGCCTATCCGTTTCTTGTCGCCACCCTCGTGGTGGCGGTAGCCCTCGAGGCATCGGACCGCGGGCATCGCCACGAATTCATCGGGTGGCTGCTCTGGGCAGTGCTGTGGGTAGGGATCGCGGCGACGATCGCCGGGTTCGTCGTGGTGCCGATCCTCAGCGTCGAACTGTGGGGGTGGGCCTGGGTGGTGCGCCGCCTGCCCGCCCTGGAGCGGTCGTGGCCGGGCGTAATGGTGTCGGTCGCGCTGCTGTCCGCGCCGTGGGCTCTCGCTCCCCGTCGGCCGGGATGGATGGGTCCCGTCCTTATCTTCTTCGGACTGTTGCTGGCTCGTGTCGTCGTCCCGTCGCTTCGCCCGGGAGCGCTGCTCGCGAAATGACGCGGCGCAACCGCGACCTGCCCGACCCGGGGTATGCCCGGCGTCTGAACCGATTCGCCGACATCGCCGCACCCGACTCGCCGCTATCCGCCATCTTTGCTCGCGCCGGCGCCGATGACCCCGTCGTTCACGAGATCCTCGCGGGGGCCGGTGCATCGCAGCCTCCAGCGAATGTGCTGCTCGCGGCCGTGCAGTACCTGCTCCTCGGCGGGGTGCAGCATCCCCTGGGAACCCACTACCCCGCATTGGCGACCTCGCCTCCCACCGGCGATCCCGGCACTCAGTTCCTGGCCTTCTGCCGGGACCACCGTGAGAGCCTCGCCCACCTGGCCGCGACTCGTGGCACCCAGACGAACGAGGTACGACGCTGCGCCATCCTCGTGCCGGCGATAGCGGGGATCGGACAGCCGCTCGCCCTCATCGAGATCGGCTCCAGTGCCGGCCTCAACCTGTGTTTCGACCGGTATCGCTACGACATCGGCGGCACGATCACAGGACGCCTCGACTCGGCCCTGACCATCGACACGGAGGTGCGCGCCGGTTCGCCGCCCGTGCCCCGCCCGCTCCCCGAGGTGATGTGGCGGGTGGGCGTCGATCTCGAGCCGATCGATCTCGACGACCGCGACGCCGTGCGCTGGGCGCGGGCGTTGATCTGGCCCGAACAACTCGATCGCATGGCGCGGTTCGAGGCCGCGGTCGCACTGGTGCGGCACGACCCACCACGGATGGTGCGCGGCGATGGTCTGGTGGTGCTCCCCGACATCGCTGAGGAGGCTCCCGCCGAGGCCACCCTGGTGGTATTCCACTCGTTCGTGCTCAACCAGTTCACCGTCGACCAGCGCGAACAGCTCGACACCTCGCTCCGCCGCCTATCGACAGGCCGCCCGATCCACCGCATCTCGATCGAGATGCTCCGCGCCGACATGGACGTTCCGGAGGTGGTCCACACCGTGTACCGGGATGGCGACGCCGCCGCGCGGCTGCTCGGCACCGCCCACCACCACGGGGCCTGGCTCGCCTGGGACTCCTAGAAACCGACGGCGTACGCGGGATCGGACGCGGCTGCGGCCGGGAGGGTGAGGACGAAGCACGCCCCATGGGCCGACGGCACCCACGTGAGATCCCCGCCCATCACCCGCGCAAGCTCGCGTGACACCCACAGGCCGATGCCGGTCGAGGCCGGCTGGCTGGTCTCCCGACTCACGGACCGGTATCGATCGAACAGCGACGTCTGGATCGGCTCGGGCACCCCTGGGCCACCGTCGATCACGGTGAGGTCCACGGCAGCGTCCCGGCGCCGGACGGTCACACGGATCGGTGGCGCACCGTGGCGCACCGCGTTCTCGAGGAGGTTGCGGATGATCTGGCGAACCCGTGCCGGATCGGCCATCACCGCCACGGGCTCGGACTCGGGTTGAACCATGGCCGCATAGCGACCCACGGCGAGGGCTTCCACTTCGGCGACGAGATCGGGGATGCGTTCGTTGGCCACCGGAACACTCGAACCCCGTTCGATCCGCGACGCAGCAAGGAGGTCCTGCACGATTCCTTCCATGGCGTGGGCCTCATCGGCGATGTGACGAAGCATGCTGTGTCGCTCGGCCTCAGGAAGGTGATTCCCGGCGTCCACCAACTCGTCGGCAAACCCCATCACGGAGGTGAGCGGTGTCCGCAGTTCGTGGCTCACGGTGGCCAGGAACTCGTCCTTCTGGCGGTCGAGGATTCGCAACTCCTCCACTTCGCGCCGCTGACGGAGTCGCGCCCCCACCGCAGACACGGCGACGGCGAGCGCCGATGCCGTGATCAACCCGATCAGCAGGACGAGACCGGCGACCATATAGGCCGAACTGCCGGTGTGATCGAGTGCCACCAGCCAGGTCCGGTCGGCGACGGTGATCTCACCCACCCAGTCGGCGGCTACGGCCCCGCTCACGGTGGCCGCATCGAGAATTCGCGGCGCGCCAATGAGGTGACCCGATGAGGCCGAGCCCACCGCGGTGACAAGATCAGAGAGGTCGAGGGCAGCGGCCACGGATCCCACGACGACCCCGTCGTCGACGACCGGCTGGAACAGGACGACGCCGTCGGCATCGGGTCGGCCGGGAAACAAGAGGAAGGGCGAAGCGAGCGGGTCGGGGGCGATCAGGCTGGCGTGGAGGGTGCCGTCGAACACCGGGTCGGACCCCACATCGAACCCCCACGCAGGCAGGTCCTCGGGGGAGACGAAGAACTGGATCGGGTGGTACTGCGTCTGCTCCGTGCGGGGTACCGGCTGCAATCCGTCGAGCTCGAACACGAACGATCCAGGATGGTCCCGGGCGAGTTGCGCCTGGAACGCGTCGAGATCCGACGCCTCGACCGTGGGCACGTACCCGATGCCGAACATCCCGGCGGTGAACCCGAGATCGTGGACGAACGACTCGAACTCGTCATCGGTGACCGCGGCGCTCGCCCGGAAGAGGGCCGCCACCGCCTGCGCCTGCTCCAGGGCGCGGTCGACAGCGGACTCGATGGCGATGCTCGTCGCCCGGCCATCGGCCGCCAGGCCATCGATGTGGCTGCCGCGTTCGCGGACGAACGCCCATACGGCAAGAGGAGCCGTCAGCGTCAGGGCGACGAGGAAGACAGCCAGGGGCGCCCGCCACCGACGAGTCGGACCCGTCGGTGCGGCCGCAGACCGCAACGAGTTGGGCATTCCTGGTACTTCGGCGCCATGACACGGTGGGTTGAGCGGGCAGCTCTCGAAGATTGGCGCCGGGTAG
>CAYYIA010000111.1:0-6097 GCA_964471875.1 uncultured Acidimicrobiia bacterium | reverse complement strand
CATCGAGGCGACTCTTCCTTCACCTGATCGTTGCCGTGCTCGCTTTGTACTCGCTCATGGGGGTGATAGTTCTCGCCGTCTGGGACACCTGCGGCTGAGAGAGACATCGGGTGACACTCCCACACGCTCCCGGGAGGACCGCGACCCCACCTACCCGTTCGCCCTGATCACCAGTCCGCGCACCGGCTTGGGATGGAACCGCGAGCCTTTCGGCGGGAGCATGGTGCGCGCCGCTGCGGCGGCGAACACCGCCGGGATGGGGACCCGGGGGAGCAGGATGCCGGCATCGCCGGGGCCGAGGGCGTGCACCACCGCCGCCGGGGTGGAGAAGTGCTCGATCCGCTCCTGGGTTACCCCGAGGTGCGGATAGAGGAGATGGGCGGCCACGGCGGAGCCGATGGGGCGTAGCGGCTCCGGCATCGTCTCCAGGGCCTCGGGCCGGGGACGCAGCAGGCGCGGTTTGCGCCCGCGCTCCAGCCAGACCACTCCCGCCACTCTTGGGGTGGAGCGGGGGATCTCCTCGATGGTGAACGCCTCTCCCACCGAGCGGGGGAGGGGACCGACACCGATGAGGCGCCGCTGAAAGGCATCGGCACACAGCCCGCGTCCGCCATCACCCACCACCATGGTCATGGCCACGGCACCATCACCACCGTGACGCATCGCCGAACGGCGGCGGTGATGGCCATCGGCGACGACGAGGGTCCCAAGGTCGATCTCGCCTCGGTGGCGCACCGGCACCACCCGGTGCAGTTGGGTGCCAAAGGTCACGGTCGCCGATGGACCGGCTTCGGGGAACTGGGGGAGGGTGGTTCGGGTGATCGCCAGGAGCGGCCGGATCTCGAGGTCGATGGCTTCGCGGTCTTCGGCTTCGCGGATGGTGGCCTCGTGGGGGAGCAGGGTGGCGACGCGCACCAGGCCGACGAGACCCGACACCACGGTTCCCGCGGGACCGGTCACCGAGTAGTGGTACAGCGATGGCCCGGAGGTGCGATAGGGGAGCAACTCGGGGAGGTCGTCGGTCGACTGGTACCGTGCCACGGCGTGCCGCAGGGCTCGCGACGCCGCTGCCGCCTCGTCCCGGGACATCGGATCCGGGGTGGCGGCCAGGTGGGCGGCAAAGGGAGCGAGCATGGCTGAGAGTGTTGTAGCGGTGGCGGCGCTGCCGAGCAATGTGGTGCTCGACATCGACGGGTGCCTCACCCTCGGTGGTGCCGCCATCCCCGGTGCCGCTGCGGCGATCCGGGCGCTCATCGAGCGCGGCATCAACTGCGTGATCGCCACCAACAACTCCACCAGGACCCGGAGCGGAGTGGCAGAGATGCTCACCGACCTCCTCGGCATGACCATCCCCACGGAGTGGGTGGTCACGTCGGCGATGGCTGCCGTCGGGCTCCTCGAAGCCCGCCACGATCCGGTGCTGGTCGTGGGCGAGATCGGGGTGCGGGAAGCCATCACCGACGCCGGGCTGGGCCTCACCGACGACCCCGAGGCGGCACGAAGTGTGGTGATCGGCCTCGACCGCAGCTTCGATTACGACCGCCTGAGCCGCGCTTCGCGCGCCGTGATCGGAGGAGCGTTCCTGGTGGCGAGCAACGACGATGCCACGTTCCCGGCACCCGGCCGGGTGTTGCCCGGCGCAGGAGCGATCGTGGCCGCGGTGGAGGCCGCTTCGGGAGCCACTGCCGTGGTGGCAGGAAAGCCGCACCCGCCGATGCTGGCGGTGGTCGGCGCCCGCCTGCGGCCCGGGCCGACCTGGGTGGTGGGGGACCGTCCTGAGACCGATGTCGCCTTTGCCAGGGAGGGAGGATGGCGGGCCCTGCTCGTGCTCACCGGCATCGCCCGGAGTGCGGCCGAGGTGCCCGACGACCTCAAGCCTGACGTGATCCTCCCGTCGATCGCCGACCTTCCAGGTCTTCTCGCCTAGACCATGTCGGCGGGGATGGCCCCAATGCGTTCCAGGAGTCGCTCCCGGATCGGCAGCGTGACCACCACTCCAAAGAGGAAGCCGGCGACGTGCGCCTCCCAGGCGATCCCCGACTCGCCTCCGGCGAAGAGGAACTGGCTGAAGAACCAGATCGCAAGGAAGGCAACAGCCGGGATCGCCACCGCCCGGATGAAGATCAGGGTCAAGACCAGATGGCGCGGGAAGAGCACGAGGTAGGCCCCCATGACCCCGGCAATCGCCCCGGAGGCTCCCACCAGGGGAACCGTGGTCGAAGGTTGGAGCACCACGAATCCGAGGGTGGCGACGATCCCGGCCGCCAGATAGAAGATCGCAAAGGCGAGATGGCCGAAGGCCTCCTCGACGTTGTTGCCGAAGATCCACATGCTCCACATGTTGAAGAGGATGTGAGCAAGACCGGCATGGAGGAACATCGACCACACCACCGCCAGCCACACGTTCTTGTCGGGGAACGGGGCATCACCGCCATCGCGTTCGATGCACGCCCCCGAGTTGATCTCGAAGTACTCCAGGGGTTCGCCGGTGGTGAGCTCACAGGCGATGGCAGCGTTGCGATAGGCGAACTCGTCGGCCGCCGGCGACCCCTGAGGCTGGATCACGGCGATGACCACGATGTTGAGGGCGATGATCGCCCACGTCACCAAGGGTCGGATCAGGGTGGGATTGACATCACGAATGGGAAGCAATGGCGCAACCTGTCGCCGCGGACGGGGATAATGGCCGTCATGGATGATACGCCCCTCGACCGGCTGGCCCCTGCCGCCCCCCAGCCCTCGCCTGACCACCCCGATCGCGACGCCTCGGGGGAGCGAAAGGGCGCGGCATCAACCGATCGATTTGGCGACGCTCTCGCCGCCCTGGCCGCGGCCGACCCGGCACAGGCACCCGATCTCGCCGACGCCATCGCCGAGCGGCTCGGAGCCGCCCTCGCCGAGGAGGATGATGGTGCCGACACGCCGCAGGCTTGATGCCGAACTGGTGCGACGGGGCCTCGCCTCCAGCCGCAACGAGGCGCAGCGACTGATCTCGGTCGGAGGGGTGAGCGTGGGTGGCACGCCGGTGCCCCGGCCCGCGACCCTGGTGGCCCCTGGAGACCCGATCGAGATCACGGCAGGGGATCGTTGGGCCAGCCGCGCCGGCGGCAAGCTCGCCGCCGCCATCAGCGCCTTCGGGGTCACGGTCGCCGGGCGCAAGGCCCTCGATGTCGGCGCCTCGACCGGCGGGTTCACCGATGTGCTGCTGGCCAACGGGGCGGCCTCGGTCACCGCGGTCGACGTCGGGTACGGGCAACTCGTGTGGCGGTTGCGCACCGATCCCCGGGTCACCGTCCACGACCGCACCAACTTCCGCACCGCGGATCTGACGGCGCTCGGTGCCCCGTTCGACCTCGTGGTGATCGACGTCTCGTTCATCTCCCTCACCCTGCTCGCCGCCGGTCTCGCCCGGGCGGGAGCCGAAGGCACCGACTACCTGCTGCTCATCAAGCCGCAGTTCGAGGTGGGTCGCGAAGCCGTCGGGTCCGGTGGCATCGTGCGTGACCCGGCGGCCCATCGCAGCGCCATCGCGGCGGTGGCCGAGTCGCTGCGCGCCGAGGGGATCGCCCCGCGCGCCCTCATTGCCTCACCGGTGCGCGGAACCAAGGGGAACCTCGAGTTCCTCCTCCACGGCGTCCTCGGTGGCGAACCCGTCGATGTGTCCGGACTTCTCGACGAGGTGCCGGCATGAGGATCGCGCTCGTCCTCCACCCCACCAGGGGTTCGTCCGCCGATGTCGGCAGCGCCATCGCCCGGGAGGCGGCCGCCCGCCGTATCGAAGTCGTGGCGGCACCAGAACACGCTGCCCGCATGACGGGTGTGAACCCTTGGGATGAGCGGGCCGAGGCACTGGCGGATGTCATCGTCGCCGTCGGCGGAGACGGCACGGTGCTCGCCGCCAGCCACCTCAGCCGGCGCCTGGACCTCCCCGTGCTCGGGGTCAACGCCGGCAATGTGGGCTTTCTGGCCGAAGTGGAGCCGGGTCAGATCCCGGAGGCGCTCGATCGCCTCGTCGCCGGAAAGTACCGCATCTCGACGCGCATGACCCTCGAGGCCGCCCTTCCCGATGGCAGCGTCGTCGCGGGCTTGAACGACGTCGTGGTGGAAAAGGCGGTCAGCACCCAGGTGGTCGGGATCGCCGTATCCGTAGCGGGCGAGGCCCTGGTGGAATACCGTACCGATGCCGTGATCGTTGCCACCCCGACCGGGTCCACCGCCTACACGTTCTCCGCCGGGGGTCCGCTCGTCGACCCCGAGATCGATGTCCTGGTGCTGACCGCGGTGGCACCGCACAACCTCTTCGGGCGGCCCATCGTGTTCGGCCCGGAGGTGGCGCTCGAGATCGCCGTCACCTCCGACCGCTCCGCCCGGGTAAATGTCGATGGCTACCACCACGCCGACCTTCGCCCCGGCAACGCCATCACCGTGGTGCGCGGCTCCCGACCGGTACGACTCCTCCGATTCAGCCCGAGCAACTTCGCCCGCACGGTCAAAGAGAAGTTCCGTCTCCACGATGCTTGAAGAGCTCTACGTCGAGAACCTCGGCATCATCCGATCGGCTCGCCTGGAGCCCGGTCCCGGACTCGTCGCCATCACCGGTGAGACCGGCACCGGCAAGACCCTCCTGCTCGGCGCCCTGCGGCTGCTGCGCGGCGACACGGCTCGCACCGATCGCGTCGGACCTCACGGCGACGAGGCGCGCGCTGAAGGCCGCTTCACCATCGGCTCGAGCGAAACCGTCGTGGCGCGTCGCGTCGCCGAAGGCAAGTCGCGCGCCTACCTCGACGGGGCGATGGTCCCCGCCAAGGCACTGGCCGATCGCCTCGACTCGCTCGTGGAGATCGTCGCCCAGCACGAGCACGTCGCCCTGGGGCGGGAGACCTCGGTGCGACGCCTCGTGGACGGCCTCCTCGATGCCGGTGGTCGCGAGGCCCGTGACCTCTACCAGGCGGCCTGGGAGCGTCTCGTGGCCCTCCGCGCCGACCGGGAGGCGCTGGGAGGAGACACCCGGGCCCTGGCCCGGGACCTCGACCTCATCCGCCATCAGGCCGCAGAGATCACCGCGGCGCGCCTCCATCCCGGTGAAGAAGACGCTCTCAAGGCCACCCTGGGAAGGTTGCGCCACGCCGGAGAGATCACCGAATCGCTTTCCGCGGCAGCCATCGGCATCGACGATGAGGGCGGGGCGGCTGACGCCCTCCGCACCGCGCTCGGCCACCTCGAAGCCGCCGCCCGGGTGGACACGACCCTGCAGGAACACGCCGCCCGGCTGCGGGCACTGCTCACCGATCTCGACGACCTGGGGCGCGATGTGCGTGGTGCGGCCGAATCGATCGATCACGACCCCGGGGTGCTGGCGGCGGCCGAAGAGCGCGCCGCGGTGCTCGCCGGGCTGCGCCGCAAGTACGGGGCCACGGTCGACGAGGTGATCGCCTACGGGGCCGAGGCCGAGGAGCGCGCCGCCAACCTCGAGCGGCTCGCCGCCCGGGCCGAGACCATCGCCGCCGACATCGCCGCGGCCGAGCAGACCGCGCTGGCCACGGGGGAGGGGCTGGCGGCCGTTCGCCGCATCGCCGGCAAGCACCTCGCCGATGAAGCCCTCGAGCATCTGCGCCAGCTCGGTTTCCGCGAGCCGGTGCTCACCATCGAGGTGGACTCCGCTCCACCCGGCCCGCACGGCGCCGATCGAGTGCGTCTGCTCTTCGCCTCCGATGCCGGCCTCACCCCCGGTCCGGTGTCGCGGGTCGCCTCGGGTGGCGAGTTGAGCCGCCTGGTGCTCGCCATCCGCGTCGCTGCCGGTGTCGCCGACGCCGATGTCGTCGCCTTCGATGAGATCGATGCCGGCATCGGAGGCGCCACCGCACTGGCGATGGGGGAGCTCCTTGCCCGTCTCGCCGCCGATCGGCAGGTGCTGGTGGTCACCCACCTGCCGCAGGTGGCGGCCTTCGCCGACACGCAATTCGTGGTCGAGCGTGTCGGTCGGGAGGCGGCGGTGCGCAGCGTCCGCGGTGATGAGCGCATCGCCGAGGTGGCCCGGATGCTCGGTGGCATCGGCGCCAGCGACTCGGGACGCGACCACGCCGCCGAACTCCTGGCG
>CAYYIA010000110.1:0-6120 GCA_964471875.1 uncultured Acidimicrobiia bacterium | reverse complement strand
AGGCCCATGCCGCCGGTGCCGGTGGTGCCCACCTTCAGGTAGAGACGGGTGCCGACGGCGCGCATGGCCCGGTCGATGATGAGCACGTGGCGGATGAGTTGCGGGATCGACTGCGACAGGATCAGGGTTTCGATGTCGTGGGACACCGTTCCCATCGAGATGTCTCGACCGGCCTCGAGTGCTTCGAGGTCGCGCTCCGCGATCAGTGACGAGGTGTACACGTCCTGATAGGAGATGGCGGTGGCGGTGTTCACCCCGTCGACGATGACGTCCGGGCGGTACTGCTCGATGAGTTGCGCCAGACGCGACCGCGCGTAGGCGCCATCGAGCGGACCGAGCAGGTCGTCGAAGATGGCGTCGCGCGCCACCGGGTCGTCGAGCAACTCGCGGCGGGGGCGCCGGGCGAACTCGGCACGCACGAAGACGTCGCCCCACTCCCCCACGATGTCGACGTGGGGCGCCAGGTCACGCAGACCGGCGACCGCCTGCTCCACCTCGTCCTCGTAGAGCGATGCGATGACGATCCGCTCGGGGGCGAGGTCGGCGGCGATGCGATATGCCACCTGATACCCGACCATGCCGGCGCCGCCGAGCACGAGAAATGTCCGATCGGCCATCCGTCCCTCCTGTGGCCCTCAGGTTCCCCGAGACCGGTCCCGGCGACTAGGGCACTCTGGCCCCATAACGCCGGGTGGTCTCGCGATACCTTGAGCGCGATGCTCCAGATCTCGCCTTCGGCGACTTCTCGCCTCCTGCTCGGCGACGAGGCGGTCGCCCTGGGGGCGATCGACGCCGGGATCAGCGCGGCGTACTCCTACCCCGGCACCCCTGCCACCGAGATCATGGAGACGCTCATCGGCGCGGCGCCCCAGGGAGTGGTGGCCCACTGGACCGCCAACGAGAAGACCGCCTACGAGGCGGCCCTCGGGGTGTCGATGGCGGGGCGACGGGCGCTGGTGGCGATGAAGCACGTCGGGCTCAACGTCGCCGCCGACCCGTTCATGAGCTCGGCACTGGTGGCGATCACCGGGGGACTGGTCGTCGCCGTCGCCGACGACCCCGGAATGCACTCGTCGCAGAACGAACAGGACAGCCGCTTCCTTGCCGACTTCGCCCGCATCGTGTGCCTCGAACCGGCTTCCTCGCAGGAGGCCTACGAGATGACCCGCGAGGCCTTCGAGGTCTCCGAGCGCTTCGGTATCCCCGTGCTGTTGCGACTGGTCACCCGCATCGCCCACAGCCGATCGCCGGTGACCACCACACCGCCGCGGCCGGCCCCGCCCCTCGACAAGGCGGATCGCCCCCAGGACTGGATTCTCATCCCCGGCAATGCCCGCCGCCTGTGGCATGGCCTGGTGGCGCTGCAGCCGGAGCTCGAGGCCTGGGCCGCGTCTTCGTCGCACACCACGCTGACCCTGTCCGACGACGACCACGGCCTCGGAGTGATCACCGCCGGGATCGGACGCAACCACTACCTGGAGAACCTCCCCGATCTCGGATTCGTCCCCTCACACCTCCACATCGGTGCCTACCCGATCCCGGCTGCCGCCGTGCGCCGCCTCGCCGAGGGAGTCGATCGGTTGCTGGTGATCGAAGAGGGGTATCCCCTGGTGGAACGACGTATCGCCGGAGTGCTCCCGACCCGATGGGAGGTTCAGGGGCGGGACTCGGGAGCACTCCCGGGCGACGGAGAGCTCACCCCGGACAGCGTCCGCATCGCATTGGGTCTCCCGGTTCGATCGGGCATCGACCTCGCAGGCCTGCTGCTTCCCGGTCGCCCTCCGCAACTGTGCAAGGGATGCCCGCACGAGGAGTCGTTCGAGGCCCTGCTTGCCGCCCTCGCCGGGGTCGAGCAGTCGGTGGTGATGTCCGACATCGGGTGTTACGCCCTCGGAGCGTTGCCGCCGTATCAGGCCATCGAGTCGTGTGTGTGCATGGGGGCTTCGATCGGCATGGCCAAGGGCGCCGCCGATGCCGGGCTCCGACCGTCACTGGCGGTGATCGGTGACAGCACCTTCCTCCACTCCGGCATCACCCCGCTGATGGACGCGGTGGCGCACCACACCCCGATCACGGTGCTCATCCTCGACAACGGGACGGTGGGCATGACCGGACAGCAACCCACCCTGCTCCCAGGTTCCAGCCTGGAGCCGCTCCTCGCCGGGTTGGGCATCGAACCGGGTCATCTCCATGTCATCGAGATCACCCGTCAGCGTGTCACCGACCTCACCGCGCTGCTGCGCTCCGAGATGGAGCACCCTGGTCCGTCGGTGATCGTCGCCGTGCGCGAGTGCGTCGAGGCGCGCAAGGACCGGAGGCAGGCGACATGACCAGCGACATCGTCATCGCCGGTGTCGGGGGCCAGGGGGTGCTGTCGGTGGCGGCGATCATCGCCCGCGCCGCGCGCACCGAGGGCCTTGAGGTGAAGGAGACCGAGGTGCACGGGATGGCCCAACGCGGCGGTGCGGTGCAGGCGACGTTGCGCATCTCCCCGAACCCGATCGCCAGCGAACTGGTGCCGCGTCACACCGCGGCGATGATCCTGGGACTCGAGCCGGTGGAGGCACTGCGGCACCTCGACTACCTCTCCTCGGATGGCGTCCTCATCACCGCCGCGGAGCCTGTCACCAACGTTCCCGACTACCCGCGCCTCGACGAGGTCCACGAGGTGGTGCGCCGGATCGGTGGCCATCTGGTCGAGGCCTTTCGCCTCGCCAAGGAGAGCGGATCGCCGCGCGCCGCCAACGTGGTGATGGTGGGAGCCGCCTCGGTGTTCCTCCCCCTGCCCGTGGGATCCCTCGAGGCCGCTGTGACCGAGGCCTTCGCCGTCAAGGGCGAGCGGATGATCGGGATCAACCTTGCCGCCTTTCGCGCCGGGCGCGCCATTCTCAGCCCGGCCACGCCGTGACCACGAGGCTCGATCTCCCCGCCGTCGTCGACGCGCTCTTCGCTCGCCAACCAGGACTGGGGACACTGGCGGAGATCCAGGCGCAGGAGATCACCCGGGCACTCGGCATCGCCGTGCCCCTGATGGTGGCGATGACGTCGCCCGACATCGCCCCCGTGCTGGCCGGTGACCGGGTGGTGGTGAAGGCGAGCGGTCCCCTGCACAAGATTGACATCGGCGGAGTCCGGGTCGTCGCCAACACGCCCGGCGAGATCCGGGCGGCGATCGCGGCGATGCGGGCTCGCATCCCCGAGGTCGCAGAGTTCCTCATCGCGGAGTTCGTCGACCACGAGGTCCGCGCCGAGATCATCGCCGGGGTGCGCTGGACCGACGCCTTCGGTCCGGTGGTCTCGATCGGACCCGGAGGGATCGACGTGGAGAGCGGTCCGCCGCCGGCGTTCGTGGCTCCGGCCACCGCCGACCGCATCGAGACCTCGCTTCGCGTTGGGGCTCCTTCACTCCTCACCGCCCGACGCGGCGGCACACCACCAGCAGATGTCGACGGCCTGGCCTCACTGGCCGCCACCCTGCTCGCCTTCGGCGAGGCGACGATGCCGCACCACCTGACCGAGTTCGAGATGAACCCCGTCGTCTTCACGGCACGCGGGCCGATCGCCCTCGATGCTCGCGCCGTGGCCGGCAGCGGTGTCCCCCCCACCACCCGCGCTCACCCCACCGATGGGATCACCCGGCAACTCCACCCCGAGTCGATCGCGGTGATCGGGGTGTCCGAGCAGATGAACCCGGGACGGGTGATCGTGCGCAACCTCCTCGCCGCCGGTTTCCCCGCCGATCGCCTCGTGGTGATCAAACCCGGCATGGTCGAGATCGAGGGGTGCCGATGCGTCGGCGACCTCGAGGCTCTCGACGCCCCGGTGGATCTCCTCGTGGTGGCGGTCCCCGCCTCCGCCGTCGTCAAGGTTGTGGAGCAGGCGATCACCACCGGCGTGGCGCGCTCGATCGTCCTCATCCCCGGTGGTGTCGGCGAGCGCCCCGGCACCGAGGAGGCGGCGGACCGGATTCGGTCCGCCCTCGCCGCGACTCCCCATCCACCGGTGATCACCGGACCCAACTCGATGGGCGTCCGCTCAGCACCGGGCCGCTACGACGCCACGTTCATTCCGCGAGAGAGAACCACTCGCCCGTTTCTCCCCCCCGCGGGGGGAGTACGGCGAAGCCGGGAGGGGGGCTCCTGGGGAAGCCGACGGAGCGAAGCGACGTCGATGGGGGGTCAGGCACCGCCGGTGTCTCCAGGGGGAAGCCCCCCTCCCCCCTTCGGGGTACTCCCCCCTACGGGGGGAGAAACGGGGGTGGGAGAAACGGGAAGTCGACGGACCGGAGCGACCGCCGTCATCGCGCAGAGCGGCGCCTTCACCCTTGCCCGCCTCGACCAACTCCCCTGGTTGCGACCCCGGTACCTCGTCAGCGTCGGCAACCAGATCGACCTCACCATCGGCGACTACTTGGAGCACTTCGCCGCCGACCCCGACGTCGACATCGTCGCCGTCTATCTGGAGGGGTTCCGATCCGGCGACGGCCATCGGACCATCCGGGCTGCAGACCTCATCCGCCGGCGCGGAGGTGTCGTGCTCTGGTACCGCGGCGGCCGCACTCCGGCCGGGATGCAGTCGGCCGTCACCCACACCGCGGCGATCGCCACCGACGATGCGGTGACGCGGGCCCTCGCCTCGGCGGTCGGCATTCTCGAAGCAGGGTCGCTCGACGACTTCGACGATCTGCTCCGCATCTCCACCCTGCTGCACCACCGGCCGTTCGGCGACGCCCACCTCGCGGTGATGTCGAATGCCGGGTTCGAGTGTGTCGCCGCGGCGGACAACCTGGGGGCCATGCACCTCGCCGAGTTGGCACCACCCACCGTGCGACGCCTCGAGACCATCGTCGGCGACTGCGGGCTCGCCGCCGTCACCGGAGTCGGCAATCCTCTCGACCTCACCCCGATGGCGAGTGACGCCACCTTCGCCGCCGCGGTCGAAGCCATGCTCGACGATCCCGGAGTCGACGTCGCCGTGATCGGGTGTGTCCCGTTCACTCCGTCGCTCTCGACCCTTCCCGAACAGATCGGATGGAGGGGCTCACTGGCCGATCGACTCGGTCGCCTCGGGGGACACCCCACACCATGGATTGCAGTGATCGACGGAGGAGCGCAGTACGACCCGTTGGCGGATCATCTCGAAGCGGCGGGAGTTCCCGTGCTGCGGGCGATGGATCGAGCGGTGCGGCTGCTGGGTCAATACGCCGCGGTACGGGCACGACCAAGGCAGGAGACGCCATGAACGAGATCGTGCGGCTGCGTGACCACACCAAGACGTGCGAACACGGATCACTCATCCCGCACTGGACCACCGACGGCACCGGCCGTTGGTGGAGAGCACCCGAGTGTTATGGCGGCCGCGAGGTGGTGCTGGAACGCATCGAGCCGGGTATGTGGCGGGAGGTAGAGGTGAAGCCGCGGGTGTAGTGATGATGGCCGTGGGACCGACCCCTCACCCCACGGGCCTGCGCACCACCGTGTCGTGCTCTCGCACCTGGATCGGGGTGAACCCGCGGGCGTCGTACATCGAGCGCGGGCCGCGGAAGTGGCCGGCGGCACTGTTCTCCGGATCGTTGTGGGGATACCCCTCCAACCACTGTGCCCCGCGGGCCTTGGCGTCGGCAACGACGCGATCGAGCAGAGCGGCCGCAACCCCATGGCGGCGAAACGGTGGAGCGATCACGAAACACGACACGCCGATCACCGATGCGGGAGCTGGACCATCGGGATCGTCCAGTCGGTACTTCCCATACTCGGAGCGCAACGAGGCGTTGACCCAACCAGCGACGCGCTCGTCGACATAGGCGAGATACCCAAAGGCGCCACCGGCTCGCAGCCGCTCCACCATCATCCGTCTGTTTGTCGACCACAGACGCTCCGCCTCGTCAGGGGTACCGGGATCATGAGGGTCGATGCAGTAGCACGACGCCCAATCCGGATGGCCCGCAAAGCCGTCATGGTCGAAGAAGTGCAGCCAGTCATCGATGCGGTCCTCGGTGACCGGATGAATGGTGATCGCCCCGATCTCGGCCAGTCGTTCGGTTGCCCCGGTGAGTCGCCCCGGGGCCTCGGCGCAATTGCGGGCGTAGTTGCGCAGCGACTCCTCGGGATACGACCACTC
>CAYYIA010000109.1:0-6204 GCA_964471875.1 uncultured Acidimicrobiia bacterium | reverse complement strand
CGTACTGGGGTGATCATCGCCCATCGCCTGTCCACCGTGGAGCGCGCCGACGACATCCTCATCCTCGACGGGGGCCGCGTCGTCGAGTACGGCTCGCGCACGGGGTTGGCGGCCGACCCCGACTCCCGATTCTCATCCTTGCTGCGCACCGGCATGGAGGAGTTGCTGGCATGACCGAACCGCGCATCGACACGTCGCACGTGCCCACGGCACGTCTTGGTTGGGGATTGATCACTCAACACCGGTTGCGCTACGCCATCAACGTCGTCATGTGGGCGTCGATGTGGGTCATGCCCGTGATCCCGGCGCTCATCACCCGGATCTTCTTCGACTCGATCACCGGAGACACCGCCAACGCTCCACCGATCGTCGTGCTGGTGGCGATCACGCTTGCGTATGCCATCGGCCGGATCACCTTCGTGATCGTGGCGATGTGGAACGACGTCCACCTCATGTTCCGGGTGGGCACCTTGCTGCGACGCAACATGTTGGAGCGGATCTTCGAGCTGCCCGGCGCCCAGGCGATGAAGGAGTCCCCGGGCGATGCCATCAGCCGCTTCCGCGACGATGTCGACGAGAACGTCGAGTCGTTCTCGTGGACCGTCGACATGGTCGGACTCAGCCTGTTCTCCGTGATCGCCATCTGGATGCTCGTGTCGATCGACGGCTTCCTCACCCTCGTGGTGTTCGGTCCCACCGTTGCGGTCGTCTACCTCGCCGCCAAGGCCCGGCACCGGGTGAAGCGCTATCGCGAGGCGACGCGGGTGGCGACGGGTCGCGTCACCGAGGCGCTCGGCGAGACCTTCGGGTCGGTGCAGGCGATCAAGGTGGCAGGGGCAGAGCATTCGATGGTCGGGCACTTTCGCCGTCTCAGCGACGAGCGGCGGGCCGTTGCGGTGAAGGACAAGGTGCTCGAGTCGATGCTCGAGTCGCTCTTCTGGAACACCGTGAGCATCGGAACCGGAATCATCCTGGTGGTCGGCGCCGCCTCGATGCGATCCGGCGAGTTCACCGTGGGCGAGTTCGCCCTGTTCGTCTACTTCGTCGGTTTCGTCACCGACTCGGTGTTCTTCCTCGGCATGTTCATTGCCCGCTACCAGCAGGCGTCGGTGTCGTTTGCCCGAATGGTGGCGCTCATGGGTGACACCGATCCGATGCGCCTCGTCGAACACCACGACCTGCAGCTCACCGGAACCCTTCCCCCGCCGGACGTGGCGCCGGCTCATTTCACTCCGCTCGAGCGGCTCGACATCGCCGGTCTCACCTTCCACTACCCCGGCACCGACGACGGCATCGAAGACGTGACCTTCAGCGTGCCATCGGGTTCGTTCACCGTGATCACCGGACGGGTCGGATCGGGCAAGACGACCTTGCTGCGATCGATCCTCGGTCTGGTCGCGGTCGAGGCGGGCACGGTGTCGTGGAACGGCAAGGTGGTCGAGGAACCTGCCCGGTTCTTCGTACCGCCTCGCTCGGCGTACACCCCGCAGGTGCCCCGGCTCTTCTCGATGAGCCTCATGGAGAACCTCCTCATGGGTCGCACCGACGCCGCCGAGGTCGTGGCCGAAGCGGTCGACGCCGCCGTGATGACCCCCGACGTGTCGGAGATGCCGCAGGGTCTCGACACGATGGTGGGCCCGCTCGGCGTGCGGTTGTCCGGCGGCCAGATACAGCGTTCGGCCACCGCTCGTATGTTCGTGCGCCGGCCAGACCTCCTCGTGTTCGACGATGTCTCCAGCGCCCTCGACGTCGAGACCGAGCGCATCCTCTGGGAGCGCTTGTTCCGTGACCGCTCCGGCGTCACCAGCCTGGTGGTGTCGCATCGCCGCCCCGCGCTGCAGCGTGCCGACCAGATCGTGGTCATGGAGCACGGCCGCGTCGCCGCTGTCGGCCGCCTCGAGGCCCTGCTGGCGACGAGCGCTGAGTTCCGGGCGTTGTGGGAAGGTGAACCGGGCTGAATGCGGCCCGCTTCCCGCTACCCGCTACCCGCTCAGAATCGCGGCAGAGGTCATGCACATTCTGGCGGGAAGCGGGTTGCGGGAAGCGGGTAGCGTTCTTTCGTGCCCACCTTCCTGCTCAAGAACGCCACCGTGCTTGTCACCATGGACGAGGCGCGGCGTGAGATCGCCGGTGGTGGGTTCTTTGCTCGGAATGGGGTGATCGAGCAGGTCGGTCCTACCGAGGGACTTCCCACCACCGCGGACGACGTGCTCGATGCTTCCGGGTGTGTGGTGCTGCCCGGACTCATCAACACCCACCACCACCTGTATCAATCGCTCACCCGGGCGGTCCCCGGCGCCCAGGACTCCGGGTTGTTCGACTGGCTGCGCACCCTCTACCCCATCTGGGCGCGGCTCTCTCCCGCGGCGGTGCGGACCGCCACCACCCTCGGACTGCTCGAACTCGCCCGGTCGGGTTGCACCACCGCATTCGACCACCAGTACCTGTGGCCCAACGGCTCGTCGATCGACGACCAGTTCGAGGGTGCCGATCCGGTCGGGATCCGCTTTCACGCCTCGCGCGGATCGATGAGCCTGTCGGAGAAGGACGGCGGCCTCCCCCCCGACTCGGTGGTGCAGGACCACGACACCATCCTCGCCGACACCGCCCGCGCCATCACCGCCTTTCACGACCCGGCCCCGGGGTCGATGCGGCGCGTCGTCGTCTCGCCGTGTTCACCGTTCAGTGTGACCGAGTCCCTCATGCGCGACTCGGCGGAGTTGGCCCGTCACCACGGGGTGCGCCTCCACACCCATCTCGCCGAGACCCACGACGAGGAGCGGTTCACCGAGGAGAGGTTCGGCAAGCGCCCCGTCGAGTACGCCGCGGATCTCGGCTGGCTTGGCGACGATGTGTGGTTCGCCCACGCCGTCTTCATCGCCCCCGACGAGATCGCCCGCATGGCCGCCACCGGCACCGGCGTCGCCCATTGCCCGTCCTCGAACATGCGACTCGCCTCCGGCATCGCTCCGGTGCGGTCCTACCTCGCTTCCGGTGTGCCCGTAGGCCTCGGTGTCGACGGCTCGGCGAGCAACGACGGGGGAAACCTGCTCGCCGAAGCCCGGCAGGCGATGCTGATCGCACGCCTGTCCGTCGCTCCGGGCATCGGCGCGGGCGCCCAGATGACGGCGCGCACCGCTCTCGAGATGGCGACGCGCGGCGGTGCCGCGGTGTTGGGACGCGACGATGTCGGGTCGATCGAGACGGGCAAACAGGCCGACTGCTTCAGTCTCGACCTGGAGCGTGTCGAGTACTCCGGCACCCACGACCCGGTGGCGGCGACGCTGCTCGCCTCCACCACCCCGGCCCGCCATGTCGTCGTCGGAGGTCGGCGGGTGATCGACGACGGGCGTCATGTCACCATCGACGAGCCGGCGCTGGTGGAGTCGCACAGCCGCATCGCCCGAGAGCTCATCGCATGAAGTGGTTCTGGGAGGGCATCCTGCGCCTGGGGCGGTGGAAGACGGTGGGCGAAGTGCCCCCGCTGCCGAAGATGGTGATCATCGGTGCCCCCCACACCTCCAACTGGGACTTCCCCATCGGGATGCTGGCGGCACGCGCGCTCGGGGTGAAGATCCGATTCCTCGGCAAGCACACCCTGTTTCGACCCCCGTTTGGCTGGTTCTTTCGGATGCTCGGAGGCATCCCGGTGGATCGCAGTCGCCCCGGCGGGATCATCGGCCAGATCCGTGAAGCCTTCGCCTCCACCGATCGCCTCACCATGGTGATCGCCCCGGAGGGCACCCGGAGTCACCGCCCCTACTGGAAGTCCGGGTTCTACGAGATCGCTCGTGCCGCCGGGGTTCCCATCGTGCTCGCCCGCATCGACGCCGGCCGGCGCCAGGTGCTGGTCGGCCCGATCATCGAGACCACCGGTGACATCGCCGCCGACATGGATCGCATCCGGCCCTTCTACGACGGCATCCCGGGGATCAAACCGGAGAAGGCCGGTCCGGTTCGGCTGAAATCGGAGGACGAGTAGCGGTTGGCAGTTGGCAATTGGCAAGAGCGCAACGGGCAACGGGCCCGCTACGGAGTGGTTGCTGAGCCACTCTCCGTCCCGCGACTCCCATGCTCATGTCTTCCCGGTACGGGGCGGTGGGCCGGGTCTTCGATGGCGAAGTGCTTGCCGTCGTGAATCATGATCGACCCGTACGCCTCGGACAGGTGCTCCACGGTGAGCACCTCCCCAGGAGGACCGCTCGCCACCACCCGACCGGCCAGCAGCACCACCCAATCCCCGGCCGCCGCCTCGTTGAGGTCGTGGGATGTGATGACGATGGTGCGCCCCGCAGCCTGTTCCTCGTGGAGCACGGTGTCGATGGCGCGGGCCGAAACGAGGTCCAACCCGGTAAGCGGCTCGTCGAGCAGTAGGAGATCGTGGTCCTGGGCGATGCCTTGCGCGACGAACACTCGCTGACGCTGGCCGCCGGACAACTCACGCAGATGACGCCGCTCCAGCGCGGTGATGCCCATCCGGTCCATGGCTCCGCGCACCGCCTGCCGGTCACCACGGCCGAGGCGCCGGTACGGGCCGGTGGTGGCGTAGCGTCCCATGGCGACCACCTCGCCGACGGTGACCGGCAGGGCCTCATTCACCTTGGTGGCCTGCAACACGTAGGAGATGCGGCGACCCGGAGTCACCGTGATGGTCCCGGCGGCCGGAGGCAGCAACCCGGCGATGGCACTCAAGAGGGTCGACTTACCCGATCCGTTGGGACCGATGAGCGTGGTGATGGCGCCCTCGGGAATGGTGAACGACGATGCTTCCAGTGCGGTGATGTCGCGGTAGCGAAGCACCAACTGATCGGCGGAGACGACACTCAGGCGCATCGCGCACACACCCCTTCGATCTCGAGGGTGTGGCCTGCCGGCTGGAACCCGGTCCGCTGGGTGATCGAACCGAGCAGCGACTCCATGCGCCGCTCATCGGCCGCCGACACCTCGACATCTTCGACCTCTCCACAGGAAGTGCACACCAGGTGGTGGTGATGGCCCATCAGCCACTCGGCCGGCTCATACCGGGTGAGACCGCGACTGCCATGGTGGGGGGTGAGGACTCCGGCTCCCTCGAGCACGGCGAGCGAGCGATACAGCGACGACAGCGGTACGGCGCGCCGCATCGCCTCGTGCAGCTCGGCCGCCGACCGCGGCCCCCGCGCCCGCAACAGTGCAGCCATGACTCGACGCCGGGCGCTGGTGTATCGGGCACCGATGGCGACCAGCCGCTCCTCGATGAGGGTGTCGAGCACTGCACCGACCTCCCGCGATCTTGACACTCAGTGGCCCGGTGGTACCGTGACCTCGGATCGTAGGAATGATTCTCAATACCGTCAAGCCGCTGAGAACGTGGGCCCTGGCGCTCATCGTGCTCGCCGCGTCGGGGTGTGGATCCACCGGCGATGGTCAGGACGGTGGCCCGCTCATCGTCGTGAGTACCACGATGCTCGGCGATCTCGTGACCGCCGTCGCAGGCGATGACGCCACCGTCGAGGTTCTGATGCCCCGCGGCGTCGATCCCCACGACTTTCAACCCTCGGCGCAGCAGATCGCACGCGTCGCCACTGCAGACCTCGTGGTGTTCAACGGTCTGGGGCTCGAAGAGAGCCTCGAGGATGCGATCCGCACCTCGGCGGGAGTCATACTCGAGGTGGCGGAGGAGGTCGATCCGCTCCCCTTCTCCCATGCCGACGAGGATCCCGGCGCCGACACGCCGGCCGGGTCCGATCACGAGCACGGAGAATTCGATCCCCACGTCTGGCTCGACCCGGTGCGTATGGCGACGGCGACCATGCTCGTCGCCGACACGCTGGCCGGCGTCGATCCGAAGGGTGGCTACCGCCAGCGTGGCGAGGCGTACGCGGCCCGGCTGCTGGCGGCGCACGCCGAGATCGAGCAGATCCTGGAACCGCTCACCGAGAGCCAGCGCCTGCTGGTGACCAACCACGAGGCATTCGGCTATTTCGCAGCCAGGTACGGGTTCACCATCATCGGAACGGTGGTTCCGGGGGGTTCGACACTGGCCGAGCCCAGTTCGACCGAGCTCGCGGCACTGGTGGAGGCCATCCGCCAGCACCAGGTGACGGCGATCTTCGCCGAGACCACGCAGCCGCTCGCCCTCGCCGAGGCCATCGCCGCCGAGGTCGGATCTCAGGTGCGCATCGTCGAGTTGTACAGCGAGTCACTGGGAGAACCGGGAGGCGG
>CAYYIA010000108.1:0-6213 GCA_964471875.1 uncultured Acidimicrobiia bacterium | reverse complement strand
CACTCACTGGCGCAGTTGGTCAAGCAGGGCAAGGTCGATCTGAAGATCGCCAGCGAGCGCGCTCACCATCTCGAGGAATTCATGAGTCTGCTGGGAGGTGTGGGCCGATGACGACCGCAACGTTCGAGTACCGGGCGCGCGACCGCAAGGGCGGGGTGCACGCCGGCAGCATGGAGGGTCAGTCCTCGGCGGCCGTGGCGGTTGCCCTGCGCGACAAGGGGTTCGTTCCGCTCAAGATCGAGGAGAAGCGCACCTCCGCACTCGACCGCGAGATCTCCCTGCCCGGATTCAAGAAGAAGGTGAAGTCCAAGGAGATCTCGATCATCAGCCGTCAGCTGGCGACGATGGTCAACTCCGGTCTCACCCTGATTCGGGCGCTGAACATCCTGGAGCAGCAGACGGAGAACCCGTTGCTCGCCGGGATCATCGCCGACGTCCGCACCCGGGTGGAGCAGGGGAGCAGCCTCTCGGCCTCGATGGAGGCTCACCCCGAGGTCTTCAATCACCTGTACGTGTCGATGGTCCGTGCCGGCGAGGTGGGCGGCGCACTCGACGAGACCCTGATCCGCCTTGCCGACACTCTGGAGTCCCAGGTTCGGCTGCGCTCCAAGGTGAAATCCGCCATGGCGTATCCCGTGGTGGTGCTCGGCCTCATCATCCTCATCGTCTCTGGGATGTTGCTCTTCGTGGTTCCGATCTTCCAGAAGATGTACGAGGACCTGGGCGGAACCCTCCCGGTGCCGACACGAATGCTGATCAACTTCTCCAACCTCATCACCACCTTCTGGTGGCTCGTGCTCGCCCTCATCGTGGGTGGGGTGATCGGGTTCCGCCGCTGGAAGAAGAGCCCGGACGGCCGGCGAACCTGGGACCGACTCAAGTTGCGCGCCCCGATCTTGGGGAAGGTGGTGCAGAAGGTCGCCATCTCGCGCTTTGCCCGCACGCTCTCCGTCTTGAGCCGCACCGGTGTGCCCGTGCTCCAGGCGCTCGACATCGTCTCCACGACCTCCGGCAACAGCCTGGTGAGCGACGCCATTGCCGATGTGCAAGCCTCGGTGAAGCGTGGCGAGTCGCTGGCCGCGCCCCTGCACCGCCATGAGGTGTTCCCGCCGATGGTGACCCAAATGATGTCGGTGGGAGAGGAGACCGGCGCCATCGACACGATGCTCTCCAAGGTGGCCGACTTCTACGACCAGGAAGTCGACGACACGGTGAGCGCCCTCACCTCCCTCATCGAACCCCTGCTGATCATCGTCATGGGTGTTGCCGTCGGTGGCATCCTCATCGCCCTGTATCTGCCGATGTTCAACATCGCGAATCTGATTCAGAATTAGGTATCAGGCATCAGGTATCAGGTATCAGCCGGAGCGCGCCCTTACACGGGTGCGGCGTTCTGGTGCGCCTCGCCGTGGCTTCTGATGCCTGACGCCTGATACCTGACACCTGACACCTTCTCCTCACAAACCTCTCAAGGCACCGGCACTCGGGGGCCGATACCACTTCTAGGTCGTCATCCGACGTCCTTGTAGAAGAAGACCTAGGAGGTCCTCGGCATGAACAAGATCCGTCACGCGCTGAAGCGGGACGAGGGGTTCACGCTCATCGAGCTCATGGTCGTGGTGATGATCATTGCAGTCCTCATCGCCATCGCCATCCCGTCGTTCCTCGGCTTCCGCAAGTCGGCCCAGGATCGCTCGGCCCAGAGCGAAGTGCGCAACGTCCTCCTCTCCGAGAAGGCGTATTGGCTGGACAACGGCAACTACACCGAGACCGCCGGCGACATCACTGCGTTCGAGCCGAACGCCTTGCTGAACGCCGATCCGGCCCTTGGCGTGGCGACCGACCTGCGCGATGCCGATCCCGACATCGTGTGCATCACCCGTACCGCTGCCTCAGGCAACTCGTTCTCCGTCTGGGAGAGCGCGTCGGCCGGCACGTACTACGGGGCGACGAACCTGCAGGCCGCCGACTGCCCGGCAGCGGCCCCCGCGGGTTACACGCAGGGCGGCTGGTAATACCCACGGTCAGTCACATGACCTGATGAATGGGGGGCGGGCGACCGCCCCCCATTCGCGTGTCCGCTCCCCGAGTGAGCGTCGTCGATCCGGCAAGGTGAGTGACTCGCGGGGTGGCGGTCGGTACGCTGCCCGCGACTCTCCGAGGAGTTCCGTGGATCAGCTCATCATCGGCGGGGCGGCCTTCCTCGGGCTCCTCATCGGCAGCTTTCTCAACGTCGTGGTGCATCGCATCCCTGCAGGCCTCGGGGTGGTGCGCACCCCATCGTCATGTCCGAGCTGCGGTCATCCCATACGGGCGGCCGACAACGTCCCGGTGATCTCGTGGCTGGTGCTGCACGGGCGTTGCCGCGATTGCCGGGCGCCGATCTCGGTGCGGTACCCGCTGGTCGAAGCCGGCACCGCATTGCTCTTCGGTCTGACAGGATGGGTGATCGGACCGCGCTGGGTACTTCCCGGCTATCTGTGGTTTGCGGGTGTCACGCTGGCGTTGAGCCTCATCGACTTCGAGCATCGCCGCATTCCCAATCGGATCCTCTATCCCGGGGTTGCCGTCGGCACCGTCCTCCTTGCCGGAGGGGCCGTCGCCGATGGTGCGACCGGATCGCTGTGGAGGGCGCTGGCCGGCGGAACCGGGTACTTCGCCTTCCTCCTGCTCATCGCTCTCGTCGCCCGTGGGGGTTTCGGCTTCGGCGACGTGAAACTCGGGTTCCTCCTCGGCGAGTTCGCTGCCTATCAGGGTTGGGGATCCCTTTTCGTCGGTGGATTTGCGGCCTTCGTCGTCGGGGGATTGGTGGGAGTCGCCCTCCTGGCGGCGCGCCGAGCCGGGCGGCGTGACCTCATCCCCTTCGGACCGTGGCTCGTACTGGGGTGCTACCTGGGCATCGCGGCGGGAGAGCGGGTCTTCGACTGGTACCTCGGCTGAGGGCCCCGGGGCGGGACCCTGCCGCGCAGAGCGCGCAGGGTTCGCGCTCCGCGTCAATCCTTGGTGGCGGAACGACCCTTCGGTACGCTGCTACCCACAGGGGTGTAACTACAACCCTGTGGACAGAACCCGTAGGGGTCCCGCAATGCGGAGAGCGAGAACATGTCGATCACGGTAGGGCTCGACATCGGTTCTGATGCGGTGCGTGCTGCCGTCGTCGAGACGTCGAAGTCGGGGGCCGTGCTCCGCCGTTTCGCCGAGATGCCGTTGCCCCCCGGCCTGGTCCAGGCCGGCGACGTCGTGGACGAGGGGGCGGTCACCGAGGTCGTGGCAGCGCTGTGGAAGCGGCATCGCCTCCCCCGCAAACGCGTCGTGGTGGGTATCGCCAATCAGCGGGTCATCGTGCGCCAGGTCGACGTGCCGCATCTCGAAGAGGACGAGCTCGCCGATGCCCTCCCCTTCCAGGTTCAGGATGCCATCCCGATCCCCGTCGAAGAAGCCGTCCTGGACTTCGTGCCGCTGGAGGAATACACCACACCTGAGGGCGACCTGATGCTGTCGATCCTGGTGGTCGCGGCGCAGCGCGAGATGGTCGAGGGTCTGGTGCGCATCGCCACCAACGCCGGCCTCAGCGTCCTGTCGATCGACCTCCAGGCGTTCGGGCTGGTGCGGGCGGCATTCGGCGCCGATCTCCTCATCGGCGGTTCCGGACCGCAGGCTCTGCTGGACATCGGGGCGTCGATGTCGCAGGTCGTCATCGTGCGCGGCGGGATCACGCGGTTCGTGCGCATCCTTCCCACGGGCGGTGAGCACTTCACCGACACGCTCGTCACGGGCATGTCGCTGAGCCGGGAGGACGCCGAGGAGATGAAGCGCCGCGTCGGGGTCGCCCCGCAAGGCACGCCCGAGGGCGACGACGCGCCGGCGTTGGCCCGGCGAATCCTCACCCGAACGGCCGATGCACTCATCGAGGAGATTCGTGGTTCGGTCAACTACTACCTCACTCAGGCGGGCGAGCACACCCTGGAACGACTCGTCGTCTCGGGCAACGGCGCCCGTCTTCCTCACCTCGCCAATCGGGTGGCGCGATCCCTGAACACCCGGGTCGAACCGGTTCGGGTGCTCGATCACCTGAGCGTCGGTCGCCTGCAGATGACCGAAACCGAACTGCTCGCCTACCAGCCGATCCTTCCCGCCGCCGTCGGACTGGGTCTGTGGGGATCGTTCGTGGTCCCCCCGTCGAATCGATTCGCCCATGTCGCCTGAACGACGCCTCCGCATCGACGACCAGGGGAGTAGGCCATGAGGCCCATCAATCTGCTTCCCCCTGAGGTCGCCAGAGAGCGCAGTCGTCGGCGCCGGGTTGCCATCGCCATCTTCGGCGCCCTGGCATACGTGTTCCTGCTCGGGGTGGGAGTCCTGTATTGGAACGGACGGGTCGACGCCGCACGGGATGATCTCGATGCCCAGCTGTCGATCAACCAGTCGCTCGAGCGCGAGGTGGCGGCGCTCGCAGGCACCGCCGACATCCGAACCCAGTACGAGGAGAAGGCGACGCTGGTGCGCAGTGCGCTCGCGGTGGATGTCGACTGGGGCATCTTCCTCAACGACCTCGCCCGGCTGCTTCCGCCGCGGATCTGGGTGGAGACCTTCAACGGTTCGGTGGTTCCCGAAACGGTGCCCGGCATCATCGGTCAGGTCTCGTTCAGCGGTGTCGGATTCGCCTTTCCCGATGTCTCCGCGTGGCTTCGTGCCCTCGATTCGGACCAGTTCTCCGGGATCACCGGACCCTGGGTGAGCACGGTGTCGCAGGGGATCATCGGTGAGGATGATGTGGTCACGTTCTCGTCGACGGCCGTGCTCACCGTCGGAGCCGCGACCGATCGCGCCGATTCGCTGATCCCCGAGGTCCCCTGACATGCGCCGCGTCTCGATCTTCGTGGCATTGGCGGTGCTCCTGGCCACGGTCGCCTGGTGGTTCTTCCTCATCGGCCCACGCAACACGAGCATCGCCGATCTCGAAGACGAGCGGTTCGTGGCGGTGGACACCGAACAGCGCCTGCGGGTTCAGATCCGACAACTCCAGGACATCCGCGATCGAGAGGTCGAGTACGCCGCCGCGGTCGGGCGCCTCGATGCGCTGATCCCCGAGCGACCGCGTCTCGAGGAGTTCATCGAGCAGGTGTACACGCTCGCCGGCGAGACCGGCATCGATCTGCAGTCGTTGTCGCCGTCGGTGCCTGCTCCCGCCACCGACGGGACCGACTTGCGTCAGATCTCGGTGTCCGCGCAGATCGAAGGCGAGTTCTTCGAGATCCTCGGGTTCCTGTTCGGTCTGAGCGACATGGAACGGCTGGTGCGGGTCGACGGCGTCGCGCTCTCCTCGAGCACCGCCGAGGATGGAACGACCGTGCTCTCGGCCAGCCTCGAGTTGCGCCTCTTCACCCTTGCCGACCTGCTTCCCATCGACGTTCCGGCCGATGAGGGGGTCACCGACGGCGGCGACACCACCGATACCACGGTGCCGACGAGCATTCCCGAGGCGACGCCATGATCGGAATGAAGCGAACCGCCGTGTCGATCCTCGTGTCCCTGATCCTCGTGGGCACCGCGGTGGCGTCGGTCTGGCTCATGGCATCGGCAGGAGTCTTCACCGGTGGCGGTGCCGGGTTGCCCGGTGCGCCCGCCGCGGCCGTGACCATTGCCCCGGCACCTGCCGGGTCGGTTGCGGTCGCCCCCGGACTCCAGGTCGCCCAGCCCCGGGACCCGTTCGAACCCCTCATCACCACGCCGCAGGGAGATGACGGGGAGTCGACCACCACGGTGGCCGGTGGCACCACCACGACGGTCGCCGGTGGCACGACCACTACGGTCGCGGGTGGGACCACCACGACCGGTGCCGGCACCACCACGACCACTCAGGGAGATGGACCTGATGGGATTCGGGTGAAACTCCTCGAGGTGCGCAATGAGGCTTCGGGGCGCGTCGCCGTGGTCGAGGTCGATGGAATCGCCTACACCGTGAAGGTGGGCGACACCTTTGCGACGACCTTCAAGGTGGTGAGCCTCACCTCCAACGGCGGCGTGTTCACCTACGGCGACAGTGCGTTCTCCCTGGCCGTGGGGCAGAGCATTCTGAAATAGGCACCAGGTTCTAGTGCCTAGTGCCTAGTGCCTAGTACCTAGTGCCTAGTACCTCTCCTACCATCCACTCCATGCTTCGCTTTCTGACCGCCGGTGAGTCGCATGGCCCGGCGGTGGTGACCATCGTCG
>CAYYIA010000107.1:0-6311 GCA_964471875.1 uncultured Acidimicrobiia bacterium | reverse complement strand
CTGCAGATCCAGGTCGATCGTGGTCACGAGACTGCCCCCGGGCTGTGGGGGGACCTCTTCGAGCACCCCGAGAATGGCGCCGCGGGCGTTGACCCGGTACGTGATCGCACCCGGAGTGCCGCGCAGCAACCGGTCGTAGTACCGCTCGACGCCGAACTTGCCGACGCGGTCTGCGAGGGAGATGTAGGGACGCGTCAGATCCTCCTCACCGGGGGCGCCGATGTAGCCGACGACGTGGGCGGCGGTTTCACCGAGCGGATACACCCGGACCGGAACGGCTTCGATGGTGACCCCGGGGAATCGCTCGTTGTTCTCGAGCACGAAGACGCCCGTGGCCTCGCTGATCTCGTCACCGAGGGAGAAGCGGCTCCCCGACCCCCGATCCTCGAACTCGGTGCGAATGTCGGCGGCCGGGATGCCGAGGAGCGCCGACAGGTTCTGGATGAGGCCTTCCTCCTGGTCGAGCGGCACGAGCTTGCGGTCCACGATCACCCGGAGCGACGCAACCGTGCCCGCCATGATCTCCTTGCCTTCGCGATCGAAGATGTCGCCGCGGGGCGCCTCGATCACCACGGTTCGGATCTGCTGGCTCTCGGCGGTGTCGAGTGCGTCCTCGAGGTCGGTCACCGTGAGCACCCACATGCGCAGCACCAGCAGCGAGAACATGAGGGCGACGAGTCCACCCACCGCAACGAGTCGAAGGCCGATCTTCACAGGCGGAACGCCGTGTCACGGGTGCGGCTGATGCCGAGACTCAGCGGAGCGAGCGGCAGGATGAGTGGTGCCAGAACCGCGTTGTAGATGGCGGGCAGGGCGACCTTCTTGAACACTCCGACATCGGCGAGCGTCTTCTCGCCGAAGATGGTGCCGAGCACCGCGAACAGGGCGAGAGCACCCATCGTGGTGGCGAGTACGAAGGGTGCGACGAATCCGAAGTCGTCCTCGAACCGGTCCCGGAACCGCAACACCGAATAGGCCACCGTGGTCATCACGAGTGCCCACAAGCCGAGCGGGGTCTCGGCGAGCAGATCCTGGAACAGGCCCGCCCCGAACCCGGTGAGGAGGGCGTACTCGGCCGGGAGGTAGCGGGCGTAGGCGAGTACGACGAGGAGCACTAGCGCCGGGGCGGCATCGAACAGCCGGACCCGATTGAACACCGTCGTCTGCACCGCCACCGCAAGGATGACGATCACCACCACGACGGCGGCGTGGCGCGCCTTCACGGCTCGACCCCGGGCACGGTCGTCGTTCCAGGGATCGTCGTCGTCGTGGTGGTCGTGGTCGTGGGGGCGGTGTCCGTCTCCCCCTCGTTCGGTCCGGAAGGCTCGAGTGGCACCGCGGTCGGGAGCCGGTCGCCCCCTTCGAATCCTTCGACGATCGCATCGTCGCGCGTCCACACGAGCACCTTGACGAAGTCGATCCGGGTGATCGAGGCTGCCGGGCGTGCGGTGGTTCGAAGGAACCCGACCTCGGAACGAGCGGGCTCGAGAACGACGGCAACCGGGATGCCGGCCGGGAAGCGGCCATCGGCCGTGACGAGGAGATCACCTTCCACCACCGCCGTGTCACGATCGAACATCTCGAGGTTCATGGGGCCGCTCCCCCGGCCCTTGAGCACTCCGGTCTCACCGGTGCGTTCGACCCGCACCGCGATCACCAGCGTCGGGTCGGTGATGAGAATCACCCGCGCCACGGAGTCCGTGACCGACTCGATTCGGCCGATCAGACCTCCCTCGTCGAGAACGGGCATGTCGAGACCGACGCCCTGGCTGCTCCCCTTGTCGATGACCCGGAGATGGTCGAACTCGGAGACCCCGATCGCCAGCACCCGGGCGGCGATGGTGTCGATCTCCTCAGGAGCACTGACGTCGAGTAACGCCTCCAACTCGCGCACCCGGATACGGATGCTCTCGGTCTCCTGCACTTCGGCTTCGAGCGTGGCGATCTCGTCGCGCAGGCGCCGGTTCTCGTCGCGGAGGCTGAACAGGTCGCTCACGCTCTCGAAGAAGTCGACCACCGGCCGACTGGCGGCCGAGAAGGCGCGCTGTACCGGGGTGAAGACCGCCTGGGTGCCCTCCCGCAGGGTTGCTCCCAGGCCGGCACCTTGGGCACGAAGGTCGAGCGTGACGAGCACCAGCGCGATCACGATCAGCCCGATGAAGATCCCGGTGGGACGATCGACGTTGCTCGGCCGCCACATCAGCGGCCCGCCGTCAGAGGTTCCCCGCCGTCGTCGTCAGCACTTCCTGGAGGACGTCGAACTCCTCCAGGCAGATACCGGATCCGAGAACCACCGAATGCAGCGGGTTCTCGGCGGTGACGACGGGGGTCCCGGTCTCATTGGCAATACGAACATCGAGTCCGCGGAGGAGGGCGCCTCCCCCGGTGATCACGATCCCCCGCTCCATGACGTCCGATGAGAGCTCCGGCGGCGTCTTGTCGAGGCAGTACTTGACGGCATCGATGATGCCGGCAACAGGCTCTTCGATCGCCTCGCGCACCTCGGCAGCCGTGATGATCACGGTCTTGGGGAGGCCGGTGACGAGGTCGCGGCCACGGATTTCGGCATTCGGCTCGTCGCTGAAGGGCCAGGCGGATCCGATGGCCATCTTCAGCTGCTCCGCGGTGCGATCACCGAGGAGGAGGTTGTACTCCTTCTTGACCCAGTTCACGATCGCCTCGTCGAGCTCGTCGCCGGCGATGCGAGCCGATCGGGAAACGACGATGCCCCCCATGGAGATCACGGCCACTTCTGTCGTACCACCGCCGATGTCGACGATCACAGAACCGGTCGGCTCATGGATGGGGAGGTTGACGCCGATGGCGGCCGCCATCGGCTCCTCGATGGTGTAGGCGCGGCGAGCGCCGGCGTGATAGGCGGCCTCTTCCACGGCCCGTCGTTCGACACCGGTGATCCCCGAAGGGACGCAGATGATGATCCGGGGGCGCGCCCAGCGCCGTGGCTGCACCTTCTTGATGAAGTAGCGGAGCATCTTCTCGGTGATGTCAAAGTCGGCGATCACCCCGTCGCGCAGTGGCCGGATCGCCTGGATGTGCGAGGGGGTCCGGCCGATCATCCGCTTGGCCTCGACCCCCACCGCCAGGGCGCGATTGTCGCGGGTGTTGATGGCCACCACCGAGGGCTCATTGAGCACGATGCCCTGGCCGCGTACGTACACGAGGGTGTTCGCGGTACCGAGGTCGATTGCCATGTCGCGGGTGGCCAGCGACGCGAGATTGCTCACCATGGTGGAGTCCCCACTGGGTTGGAGGCGAGTCTACCCCTGCCCTGCCTCTATACCGCGTAGCGAAACTCAAGCCCTCACAACGGGTTTCGGTCCGCGATCCCTTGAAGATCCGTGCCGAGTCGGTGGTTCAGTCGAAGAAGAGGGCGATCTCGCGTGCCGCGCTCTCCGGCGAGTCGGAGCCGTGGACGATGTTCTCGGTGATGATCGTCCCGTAGTCGCCACGCAGGGTTCCGGGAGGCGCCTCCGCGGGGTTGGTGGGACCCATCAGCGTTCGTACGATCGAAACCGCCTTGGGACCCGCCCACTCCATGGCGACCACGGGGCCGCTGGTGATGAACGCCACCAGCTCACCGAAGAAGGGCTTGGCCGTGTGCTCGGCGTAGTGCCGGCCGGCCATGGCGGCGTCGATGGTGAGCATCCGCATCCTCACCAGGGTGAGCCCCTTGCGCTCGAGGCGCCCAACCACCTCGCCGACGAGGCGACGCTTCACCCCGTCGGGCTTGACCATGACAAAGGTGTGTTCCATGGGCGCGGAGGGTAGTTGGGGTGGGAGCAGGCTCTGTCGGTGGAAGTGGCAATTGGCGATTGGCGATTGGCAATTGGCCAGAAGCCGCCCGTAACCGTCACCCGAGACCTGAACGGATCACGAGTGTCCCAGAGCCTCGACCGAAAAGCGCCTGCGGACTCCTGCCAATCGCCAATTGCCAATTGCCAATCGCCCTCACCCCACCCCGAGCGCGGCGCGGGCCTCTCCGACGACGTACAGCGACCCGGTGATGAGGACGTGCGTTCCGGTGGCTCGGGCGGCGGCGAGGGCTGCGGCGACGGAAGGGTGGGCGGTGGCGGGGATCCCGAGGCGCTCGGTGACGAGGGCAGCGGCCTCATCGGCGGCCATGGCGCGCGGCGACTCCGCGGCGGCGGTATGGGCTTCGACGACCCGACCGGCAAGGCTGTCGAGCATCGCCGCAACGTCTTTGTCCCGCATCGCCCCGAACACCAACACCCAACCCACACCGGCGAACTCCTCGCGCAGCGCCGCGGCGAGCGTCTCCATACCCGCGGGGTTGTGAGCGCCGTCGGCCACCAGCCACGGTTCGCGACCCAGCGTGTCGAGACGTCCCGGGGAGGTGACTCGTGCGGCCGTCTCGCGCACCGCCGCCTCGTCGAGCGCCCGATCGAACAGCGCCTCGACGGCAGCAACGGCGACCGTGAAGTTCGTCACCTGATGCCGGCCCCGCATGCGGAGATCCAGGCCCGTGTACTCGTCGTGAACGCCAGAAACGCCGAACACCCACCCGTGGTCGGAGGGAGCAGCGTCGACCGGCCGGTATTCCGCTCCGTAGCGGAACCACTTGGCTCCCTGTTCGGTGGCGCGGACTTCGGCCACGGCCAGCGCTTCGGGGTGCATGTCTCCGGTCACGAGGTAGGCGCCCGGGTCGAGGATCGCCAGTTTCTCGGCGGCGATCGCCGGGATGGTGGTTCCCAGGTACTCGGTGTGCTCGAGGGCGATGTTGGTCACCACGGCCACCTCGGAGGTGGCGGCGTTGGTGGCGTCCCAGCGACCTCCGAGGCCGGTCTCGAGGACGGCGGCATCGACCGTGCGCTCGCCGAACCAGGCGAAGGCCAGTGCGGCGGTGAGCTCGAAGTAGGTGATGCCGTCGCCCGAACGCTGCTCGTAGAGATCCACGACGGGGGCGATCGCCGACATCGCTTCGGCGAACTCCGCATCCGACATCACGAATCCGCCGACTTCGAACCGCTGCTCGACCCGGTCGAGATGCGGAGAGGTGAACAGACCCGTCTTCAGTCCGTGCGCCGAGATGAGGGCGGCGATCATGCGAGACGTCGACGTCTTGCCGTTGGTGCCGGCGACATGGACGATCGGGTACGCCTCATCGGGCCGGGCGAGCATGTCGAGGAGGCCGGAGATCCGCTCCAACCCGGGTTTCACCCCACGCCCGATGTGAGCGTCGAGATAGGCGATGGCGGCAGCGTGGTTCGTGGCTACCCCAACTCGGATCGTTGCCCGGTCAGCTTGGCGAGGGTGGCCGACAGGTCGGTCACCCGGTCGCGCTCCTTGGTGATGATCTCCGGCGGTGCCTTCTCGACGAACTGCGGGTTGTCGAGTTTGGCAGTGGCCTTCGCCCGCAAGGTCTCGAGTTCGGCGATCTCGCGGTCGAGGCGAGCACGCTCGGCGCCGAGGTCGACGAGCCCCTCCAGCGAGATGACCGCCTGGAGCGAGCCGGAGACGACACGGCTGAACGCCCCCTGCGGGGTGCCGGTGCCGGTCACGGGTTCGAATCCGGCCAGCGCCTTGAGCTGCGGGAGCCACCACGGTTCCATCACGCCATCGGGATCGAGCATCGTCACGGTCAATTCCTGGCGCGGGGAGAGGCCGTGCTCGGCGCGGAACCGGCGGACTCCGCTCACCACCTCGCGGAAGGCCTCGAAGCCCGGTGGCGGTTCGTGACGCGGAGGCCGCGGCCACGGCGCCACCGCGATGAAGCCGTCACCGACGAGATGACTCCACAGCTCCTCGGTGAGGTACGGCGTGACCGGATGGAACAGCTTGAGGAGATCGCGGATCACCACGCCGAGGGTGCTGCGGGTGGCGGCATCGCCTTCACGCAACTGCGATTTCGCCAGTTCCAGATACCAGTCGAACACCTCCGACCAGGCGAAGCTGTACAGGGTGGCGTAGGCGTCGGCGAAGCGGTACTCGTCGAGGGCGGCATCGATCTCACCTACCACCTCGTGGAGTCGCGACAACACCCACGCCGCCTCGGGTCCCGGATGCTCGGGGTAGCCACCGTCGACGGGCACCGACTTCTCCTCGAGATGTCCGAGGGTGAACCGGACCGCGTTCCACAGCTTGTTGCCGAATCGCCGGGCGGCGTCCACCCACTCCACCTGGTACGGGATGTCCTGATTGGCTGCGGCACTCTGGATCAGCGAGAGGCGCAGCGCGTCGGCGCCATGCTCGCGCACCAGATCGAGCGGGTCGAGGGCGTTGCCGAGCGACTTCGACATCTTGCGGCCGTCTTCCGCCACGATGAAGCCGTG
>CAYYIA010000106.1:0-6363 GCA_964471875.1 uncultured Acidimicrobiia bacterium | reverse complement strand
CCATCGTGATCGTGGTGGTGGCGGCGCTGCAGCCCTCGACGCCCGCCGTCGGACCTGACGCCGTAACGGTTCCTACCACGACATCCGCTGCCACCACGAGCAGTGTTGCCCCTGGTGTCACCACCACCACGATGGCACCGACGGATACGGTCGTCGGTCCGCCGGCGCCCGGAGCCCGGTACGTCGTTCCCGCCGGGGAGGTCGAGACGGAGGCGAAACAACTCGCTGCCGATATCGCCTATGCGCTCACGACCTACGAGGAGTCCGACGACCCGATGGCGCGGTTCTCCAGCATTGCCGGAGTGGAGGGCGTCGAACTGCTGGCCGAGGCCGGCCAACCCCTGACCCACCCGGGACGCTGGTCGCGGGGTCACATCGTCTATCCGCAGCTCGGTGGGCTCACGAACGACAAGGTCTCCGTCATGGTGGTCACCCGTCAGACCGTCGGTCTTGGCGCCGCGGCGGAGTTCTCGGTCGTTCGAACGCTCGACATTCGCCTGATCCGGGGCGAGGCGGGATGGGAGTTCGATGCGCTCGCATCGGCCGGTGGTGCCTTCGGCAGCATCGCGGATCTCGCAACTGCGGGGGCCGTCGCCTCCAACCCGCGCATCGAGATGCCCGACTCGGCCCGACTCGACATCCTCGGTGGCGAGATCTCGCCCATCCTTCTCGAGGTGATGCTGGACATCGCCGACATCACCCCGTACAGCGTGACGGTCATGGCCACCGGTCATCCGTACCACGTCTTCGAAACGGGCCGGGTCAGCCACCACACCTTGGGGCGGGCTATCGACATCAACCTGGTGGGAGAGCGGCATGTGATCGACGACCGGAGCGCGGACTCACGCACGAGAGCCCTGGTGCAGTGGCTGTGGGAGAACCCGAAGGTGATCCAGGTCGGCGCCCCATGGGATGTCGATTCCACCGGCCGCTCCTTCACCAACACGGTCCACCAGGACCACATCCACGTCGCCGTCATCGGGGCCAACGACCCCACCTGGGTCCCGGCCATCGGGAATCGAGTCTGGGAAGACCTCGACGCCGATGGCGTGCAGGACCCGGGTGAGCCGGGCATGAGTGGGGTCACGGTGCGCCTCTTCGGTGACACCGACACCGAGCTGGCCTCGACCGTGACCGACGCCGACGGCGAGTACTCGTTCCTGAACCTGCACTACGGGGAGTTCCACGTCGAGGTGGACCTGCCCTCGGGCTTCCTGGTGTCGCCGCGGAATCAGGGTTCCGATGACGCAGTCGACTCCGACATCGACGCCGGTGGGGTGATGGCCGAAACCACGCTCGACCCGCGCGAGTACGACTCGCGCTGGGATGCCGGCTTGTACCGGCGAGCCTCGATCGGTGATCGGGTCTGGGAGGACCTCGATGCCGACGGCGTCCAGGACCCAGGGGAGCCGGGCATCGGTGGCGTCACCGTGCGGCTGTTCAGCGGATCCGGTGTCGAGGTCGCATCAACGGTGAGCGATGGCGGCGGGGTGTACGGCTTCTCCAACTTGACCCCAGGGGCCTACCAGGTCGAGATCGACGTCCCCGGCGGCTTCGTGGCCGCGCCGCGAGATGTGGGTGCCGACGCCACCGACTCCGATATCGACGCCGCAGGCGTCATGGCGCTGACGAATCTCGACTCGGGAGAGCACGACCCGGGCTGGGATGCCGGACTCACTCGACCTGCCTCGATCGGAGGCTTGGTGTGGAACGATCTCGATGCCAACGGCCTCCAGGACCCGGGGGAGCCGGGGATCGCTGGTGTCACCGTTCGCCTGTTCAACGGCGCCGGCGTCGAGGTGCGTTCGACCCTGACCGATGGCAACGGCGAGTACGTCTTCACTGGCCTCACCCCAGGCACCTATCACGTCGAAGTCGACATTCCGGACCTCCATGCGGCGTCGCCGCAGGATCAGGGGACGGACGACGCCCTCGACTCGGACATCGATGTCGACGGGGTCATGACAACGACCACCCTCGACCAGGGCGAAGACGACCGGCGGTGGGACGCTGGTCTTCAATCCGTGGCTCCCTGATCGCTCCAGGCGCTGTGGCGCCTGGTGGTCTCCGATGGGGCCCGGTTCTCCCATGTGCACTCCTACCCTCCCGCAATGGCCGCCAGCGCCTCGTTTCGTCGTGGGGTCAGGGACTCGGTCCTGATCTTCTTCGCCGTCGGTGCCTTTGGGGTCGCCTTTGGTGTGGTGGCGGTCGATGCCGGGTTCGCCGGGTGGCTGACGGTGCTCGCCTCGCTGCTGATCGTCTCCGGTGCCGCGCAGTTCGCCATGGCGGGTCTGGTCGCTTCCGGTGCCGCACCCGTGCTGTTGGCCGTCACCGGACTCGGGCTGCGCCATCTCCCCATGTCGGCGACGCTGGCCCGGCTCATCGGACCGCAGCCGCTGCGCACACGCCTGCGGATGGCATTCATCCTGGTGGACGAAACCTTTGGGCTCACCGTCCACGCTGCAGCCACGGGCGTGGACGATGTGGTGGCCTACAAGACCGGTGCCGACATCACCCTCTACTCAGGCTGGCTCACGGGGACCGTGGTGGGGGTCTGGATCGGCAATGCGGTGGACCCGGAGGCCGTCGGAGTCGGGGTGCTCTTTGGGCTCATGTTCCTCGGCCTGGCCGCCCCCTTGGTGCGGCGTCGGCGCGACTGGGTCGTGGTGGTCGCCGCGGTGGTTGCCACGCTCCTCGCCACCGCGCTACTGCCGGCGGCGTGGCGGCTCTCCGGGGCTGCCGGGGCGGCGGCGCTGATCGGGGCGTTCCTCCATGAGTGACCTGGTGCTGGTGTTGGCGGTGGCGGCGATCACCTTCGCCAGTCGCGTCGCCTTTCTGGTGCGGCCGCGGCCGGCCCCCGAGGGTCTGGTGGGGCGCTTCCTCGACGTGTTCCCGCTTGCGCTGTTCGTCGCCATCGCCACCAGCGAGTTGCTCACGCCCTCGGGCAGCCCCGAGTTCACACCGGCGATGGCAGCCGCAGTGGGCGGGATCGCCGGCGCCGCCATCTTCCGCCGTGCCCTCCTCGGGGTGCTGGCGGTGGGCGCGGCGTCGTTCTACGTGGTGCGGGCTCTGGCAGGTTGAGGGCCGTCAGCCCCGCTTCGCCGCCGTCCCGTAACGCCGCACCGCCAGCGGGGCGAACACCGCGATGATCAGGACCACCCAGATCAGGGTGTACAGGACCGAGTTGCGCAACGGCCACACGGTGGGTTCGGGGATTCCGGCAGGCAGGTTGCCGAACAGGTCGCGTAGCGCCTGGGTCACCGCGGAGACCGGGTTCCACTCGGCAAAGACCCGCAGCACCGTGGGCAGGTTCTCAGCGGGCACGAAGGTGTTGGCCACGAAGGTGAGCGGGAAGATCACCATGAACGCGGCGTTGTTGATCACCTCGACACTCGGCACGAGCAACCCGATGTAGCCCATGATCCACGAGAAGGCGTAGGCGAACAGCAGCAGGAGCCCGAATCCGAGCGCGGCATTCAGCAGGCCCTCGTGGAAGCGCCAGCCGACGATGAACCCGCTCAGGGCCATGATCAGGAGCGAGATCAGGTTGTAGATGACGTCGCTGGCGGTCCGCCCGACGAGCACTGCCGACTTGGCCATGGGGAGCGACCGGAAGCGGTTGATGATCCCCTTGTGGATGTCGTCGGCGATGCCGGCGCCGGTGAAGGTGGCCCCGAAGACCACGGTCTGGGCGAAGATCCCCCCGATGAGGAACTCCCGGTACGAACCACCGGGAATGTCGATCGACCCCCCGAAGACATAGGCGAAGAGCAGCACGAACATGATCGGGGAGATCACGACGAAGACCAGCACCTCGGGGACGCGGCCGATCTTGATGACGTTGCGCCGGGCAATGACCCAGCCATCGCTCAGGGTGCGCATGATCCGATTCACTTCTCACCCCGCTTCTTCTTCTCGCGTTTGCCGGGTTTCGCCTCGTCGGTAGGGGTCTCCTCCTCGGCGTGGTGTCCGGTGATGGTGAGGAACACATCGTCGAGAGTGGGGCGGCGCAACCCGATGTCCTCGACGGAGATGCCCTCCTTGTCGAGGGAGCGCAGTACGTGGGTCAGGACGTCGGCGCCCCCGGCGATCGGAGCCACCAGCGTGTGGGTGGCGGCATCCTGCTGAATCTCGCCGGAGGCGTGTGAGGTGAGCACGTGCCGCACCTTGGCGGCGTCCTCGGCATTGGTCACCGAGACCTCGATGCGCTCGCCACCGATCATCCGCTTCAGTTCGCGGGACGTGCCGTGGGCGATCTCGCGTCCGTGGTCGATGACGACGATGTCGTTGGCGAGTTGGTCGGCCTCCTCGAGGTACTGGGTGGTGAGCAGCAGCGTGGTCCCGCGGCTCACCAGTTCGCGGATGACCTCCCACAACTCGTTGCGGCTGCGAGGGTCGAGTCCGGCCGTGGGTTCGTCGAGGAACAGCACCGGCGGCTCGGCCACCAGGGCGCCGGCGAGATCGAGGCGGCGCCGCATGCCGCCGGAGTAGGTCTTGACCGGGCGCGAGGCAGCCTCGGTGAGATCGAAGCGCTCCAGGAGTTCGGTGGCGCGTGCCCGGGCGCGGGTGCGGCCGAGGTGATAGAGGCGCCCGACCATGTCGAGGTTTTCGAAGCCGGTGAGTTGCTCGTCGACGGCGGCAGCCTGGCCGGAGAGACCCATCTTGGAGCGCACCAGGTCGGGGTGGGCGCGCAGGTCGATGCCGGCGATGGTGGCTTCACCGGAATCGGGTTCGATGAGGGTGCTGAGGATCGACACCGCGGTGGTCTTGCCGGCACCGTTGGGGCCGAGCAGCCCGAGGACGGTGCCTTCGGCGACCGCCAGGTCGAGCCCCGCCAGAGCGGTCACCTTGCCGTATGTCTTGACGAGGCCGCGCGCCTCGATGGCATTTGCCATGGAATTCCCCTCTCCGGAACCCGGACGAAGGGGCACGATACCGGGTGTGTGGGACGAAAACGGCGGTCACCCGTTGCCCGTGAAGGGCTAGGCGCTAGGGGCTAGGAGCAGGGGCACCGGGTACCGGGTGCCGGGTGCCGGGTGCCGGACGCGAACTCGTCGCGCATTGCGCATTGCTCATTGCTCATTGCATCTGAGGCCAATTGCCAATTGCCAATTGCCCCTCCTCGCGCCTTCAGCCCAACTCCCTCCTCATCACCCACCTCGCCTTGCCGCCACTCCGCGCTGAGGTCTCGACCACCCGCTCGAATCCGGCTCGCTCGAACATGGTCGTGGATCCCACGTAGGCGAAGGCGGTGCTGATCCGGGTGCCGCCGGTGTCCACCGGGTAGCCCTCGATGGCGACCGCCCCGCGGCTGCGGGCATAGGCGACAGCCCCTTGGAGAAGGGCGCCTGCCACCCCGCGACGCCGGTACCCGGGGCGGACCACGAAACACACCACGCTCCACACCGGACGTTGGTCCACCTTGGGGATGGTGCGCGAGCGCTCGAGGCGGCCGAAGTCGCTGCGGGGTCCGAGGGCGCACCATCCCACGGGAACTCCGTCGAGGTAGGCGACCATCCCAGGTGATTCGTCGCGGGTGCAGAGGGCCTCGAGGAGCGCTGGGCGGGCTCGGCCGTCGACCTTGCCGAACTCCGAGGACGTGAGCCGGAAGTACAGGCACCAGCACGCCGGGGTGTCGGGATCCCGCGGCCCGAGAATGGTGGCGACGTCGTCGAAGCGATCGGCAGTGGCGGCAACGACCTCGATGGTCACATTGCGAGGTTGGGCTGGCGATCCGCCTGCACCACAGCCTCGAGCGCCTCCGCAAGGAGTCGGGCCTGCTCGTCGGTGAGGTGTCGGCCGAAGTGCTCCTGCACCCCCCGCAGCACGAGTGGCGCCGCCCGGCGTTGCACCTCGGAGCCCTTGTCGGTGAGCACGACCTCGAGTCCGCGCCGGTCGAACGGGCACACCCGTCGCTCGACGAGACCCGCTTCCTCCATGCGATCGACGAAGCGGGTGGTGCCGCTGCGGCTCAGGGTCGCCACCTCGGCCAGTTGGTGCATCCGCATGGCTCCACCCGCCATACGGAGTTCGACCAGCACCTGGTACCAGGGCAGGGGGAGCGCGCTGGCCTCGAGGAGGGTCTCCTGCAGCGCCCCAGACACCGCGTCGTGGATTCGCATCACGCCCTGCCAGGCGCGGATTCGGGACTCATCGGGGAGGCGGGCCATGGAGCGATGCTATCCGGGAATAGATGCGGCCAGCAATGGTTGTAGCCAGCAACTATTGCGTAGGCAACGAAGGAGCCACCGATGAAGTCCGCGATCTCCGAGACCACCCTGCCCACTGCCGGAACCTGGACCCTCGATCCCAGCCACACCCACGTCGGGTTCGCGGTCAAGCACTTCGGCCTCTCGAAGGTCC
>CAYYIA010000105.1:0-6375 GCA_964471875.1 uncultured Acidimicrobiia bacterium | reverse complement strand
ACCAGCTGCTCGGACACCGGGGCGACCGTGACTTCACCGAGCGCGGCGAGGCGGTTGGGTGGGGGGCCGAGCACCCGCTGCCGCTCGATGGCGTTGCGCGCCGTCACCAGGCCGACCGCGATCCCGTGCGCCACGTCGAGGTGATCCTTCATCGTCGCCGCGAGGGCATCGTCATCACCCTCGAAGGTGGCCTCGCAGAAGCACCGGGTCGAACCCATCGTTCGAGGCTAGCCAACCGGAGCGGATTCGACGGCTGGAGCGATGCGAGGCGCGGCCGGGGAGGGCGTGGCGGCACCACCACCTCCGCGGCTTCCGGCGGCGCGACCCCGCCTCGACTTCCGCACCGCGATCACCCGGTAGGCAGTGAGGAAGACGACCGCCAGCACGGCGGCACTGGACCCGGCGATGTAGGCGATGTGGCCGGCGTCGGTGCCTGCCCGTGCCCCGTGGATCACACCCATCCAGAACATCGCGTAGCTGGCGAAGTGGACACCACGCCACAACCGCCGGGGAAGTCGCTTCATCACGAGCGAGGTGCCTTCGACAGCCACGAGGAGGTACATCGACACGACCCCCCATGCCACGGGCTCCGGCTGCCACGACGCGGCGAAGGGCACGAGGAGATCCGAGGGACCGAACGTGACGTAGGTGTCCGCCACGAGTCCGCCGAGGTGGACGACGGTGAACAGCACCGCCATCCCGCCCAGAAACCGATGCAGATCGAGCAGCCACTTCGGGCTGGGCCGACCCTGCAGCAATCGAGTCGAGAACAGGAGGCCCCAGGCGACCGCGAGCGTGCTGATGCCGAGCGCGACGATGCCCGAGGCCCTGGCGACGTACCAGGCGAGTTGTTCGTTCACCGCAAGTACCGCTCCATTCCATTCACCCACTTCACCGTCCCGTCGGCGTAGGCAACGAGGGCCGCCGCGTCTTCGAGTACGCCTTCGAGGAGACCGGGGGGCAACGCCATGGCGGCCTTGGTGCACACTTCGGCGAACCACGCCTCGGCCGCTACCACCGAAACCAGGGTAGGTGCTCCATCATCGAACGGCAGCCCCCGCGCCGGATCGATGAGATGATGGCGACGGGCTTCGCCCTGTTGCCAGACGCGTCGCAGCGGGGTGCTCGTGGCAACAGCACCGGCCTCGAACGCCACGGTCGCCGTCACACCGGCAGCCGGTTCGTCGATGCGCACCACCCATGCCCCGGAGTCGGAGTCTCCGACGGCACGGAGGTCACCTCCAAGGTTCACCATGGCGCCTTCCGCCCCGTCGGCCACGAGCTCTTCGGCAACGAGGTCGGCAGCCAGGCCCTTGCCGATCCCTCCGGGATCGAAGCCTCCCCCTCGAGGCAGGCGCACGACCCCGCCACCCACCTCGATCTCCCCGCACCCGGGCGCGGCGGCTGTGTCCGGGTTGCCACCGGACGTCGCGATGTGCTCGAAGCTGGCGTCGTAGCCGAGATCGACCAACGATCGGTACACGGTCGGGTCGAACCGACCACCGGTGTGGCGCCACCCCGAGATCGAACGGGAGATCAGGTCCGCGGTGTCCTGGCTCACCCGGCCGCTTCCGTGTCGGTTGAGCCGGGAGATCTCGCTGTCCGGTCGGAACCGGCTCCAGCGAGCCTCGAGGTCCTCGATGCGAGTCGCAGCCCGCTCCAGCAACCCTTCCGACCCGTTGACGACGACGTGGGCGGTCGTACCCATCGCCCGAAACGTCGCTTCGTGCATCATGAGCCGGAGCTGGTGGTGACCGGTGCCGCCACCTGCCCCGATGCGGCAGGTGCTGCCGCCGTCGTCCGATGCACGACCCGAGCGGGTTGGGTGACCACGGTCACCGTCCGGCCCGCCGGGGCGGCTTCGAGGGTGATGTAGGGCTCGGGGGCCGGCTGCGCCTCCACCACGACCACCCTGCGGATGATCGGGGGGGGTGCTGCGGTGACGGCCTCGCCGCCACTCGCCCCGGCCGCTCTCCCCATCCAGCCCACCAGGGCCACGGTGGCGGCCGTGGCGCCGGCGGCGACGAGGATGCGCGCCCCGAGGGCGGGGGCCCGCCGACTCCGGCTGCGATCAGCCATTGCCGTCTTCGTCCTCGTGCTCATCCTCGTCCTCGTGGCCGTCTTCGTCCTCGTGCTCGTCCTCGTCCTCGTGGTCGTCGTCATCGAAGGAACCGGACGCAGGGTTGCTACCGGCCGTCGCCGGGGCGGCGGGGACATCGACGTAGATGGGCGCAGGATCGGCATACACGATGATCTCCTCCCCGATGGGGGAGCGGGTCATCACGATGGTCTCCGCCTGGACCTGCGACGGTGGGTCGACCGGGTTGCCGAACTGATCGACGTATTCGGTCACCACCACCGGCGTAGCGGTCTCCGTCGACGTGTCGGAGGGTGTTGCTGGGTTGGTCCAGGCCGAGGCGAGTGCGCTGGCGGCACCGGCCACGACCAGCACCAGGCCGGCGGCGGTAGCGAGGGCGGCTTTGCGGTCCATGGGTCGATCTCCTTCTGGGTTGGTCTGCCCGCAGCGTGCCTGAAGCCGTCTCAAGGGGTCCTAAAGCCGGGTGGGATTGGGGGATAAGCCCGTCACACCGGGGTGCGACACTGCGGGAGTGCCCGGCGCAGCCACGATCCTTCATGCCGACCTCGACGCCTTCTACGCCTCGGTGGAGGTTCGCGACACCCCCTCGCTGCGGGGGAGGCCGGTGGCCGTCGGCGGAGGGGTGATCCTCTCCGCCACCTACGAGGCCCGGGCTCTCGACGTACACGCCCCGATGAGCATCTCGACCGCCCGCAGCCGGTGCCCCCATCTCGTCGTGGTACCGCCACGGTTCCCCGAGTACGTCGCCATCAGCCGGCAGGTCATGGACGTGCTCACCCGGTTCACCCCGCACGTCGAGGCGATCTCCATCGACGAGGCCTTCCTCGATGTCGCCGGGACCGTCAGGTTGTTCGGCACGCCGGCCGTGATCGGCGCCGCGATACGCACCGCGATCAGAGCCGAGATCGGCCTCCCCATTTCGGTAGGGGTTGCCAGCACCAAGCACCTCGCCAAGATCGCCAGCCGCGTGGCCAAACCCGACGGCCTCGTCGAGGTGGCCCCGGGGTCCGAGGAGAGGTTCCTCCACCCTCTCCCCGTCGGGCACCTCTGGGGCGTGGGGCCGGTGGGAGAGCGGCGCCTGGCTGCCTACGGAGTCCGCACGATCGGTGACCTTGCCGCCATTCCCGAGGGCACGCTCGCGACCTGGATGGGCGGGCACTGGGGCAGACACCTGTGGCACCTGGCCCACAATCACGACGCCCGTCCGGTCGAGTCGGGCCGCCGTGCGGGATCCGTGGGTGCCCAGAGCGCCGGCGCCCACACCGACCCGACACAGCGGCACACCACCCTGCTCTCCCTGGCGGATCGGGTGGGCTCGCGGCTGCGTCGCAGGGCGCGGGCCGGGCGCCGGATCACGGTTCGGGTTCGCTTCTCGGACATGTCGGCCGTCACCCGCAGCCTCACCCTGGTGGCCCCGCTGGCCGAGACGACGTCGCTGTATCGCGCCGCGGCCGGACTCGTGGACGGCCTCATCGAGGAGCGCTCTGCGGGGCGCGCCGTGAACCTGGTGGGTCTGTCGGTCGATCTCCTCGAGGACGCACCACACCTGCAACTGGAGTTGGCGTTCGACGCGGAAGGTGATGCCGCGCTCCGCGCCGGATCGCCACAGCACCGCCGCCTCCGGTCGCTCGATGCCGCCGTGGACCATGCCCGCCGCCGTTTCGGGTCTGCGGCGGTGCGTCGTGCCGCCGTCCTCCGCGGCGAACCCGAGCTGCGCTCGCCCACCGAGGCGTCCGAGCTCCCGTGACGACTCAGGTGCGGTGGCGCCCCCGGAAGGCGCGCACCGCGCTGTTGATCGTGGGAAACGCCCGGAGTGGCCCGCCCGGCGCCACGAGCCCGGCTCGCTCGAGGCGACGCAGGACCGCCTCGTTGGGCCTCGCCACCGCGATGACGTCCACCCCGAGGTGGGTCAGGCGGCCGGCGAGCTCGGCAAGTCCATCGAGGGCCGTGGCATCGAGCGCCCCGATGCCCTCGAAGTCGAGCACGACCCATTCCTCATCACCGGAACCGGTCGCCAACACGTGCTCGACGCGATCCTGGAATCGTTCTGCGTTCATGAAGAAGAGCGGCGCATCGAACCGGTAGACGAGGAGTCGGGGCTCGGTGAAGGCTTCCGGGAAGCTGGTCGCTTCCACCCAGCCGTCGAGCTCCGGGTAGTCGCCGAGCACGGCGTCATGGGGCCGGGCGATGCGATAGAGCGCCACCCCGATCGACAGGGTGACGGCGATCACGACGCCGGTGAGGACATCGAAGACGATGACCCCGAGGGCAGCGAGGCCGGCGAGGACCGACTCCTCGCGACTCACCTTCCACAGAGACCGATACCCGGCGATGTCGATGATGGCGATCGCCGCGGTGATGATGACGGCGGCGAGCGCGGTGCGCGGAATCTGGCCCAGCAGCGAACGGGCTGCCACCAGGGTCACCACGACGAAGACCGCGGCCACCAGCGACACCACCTGGGTGACGCTGCCGAGTGCGGCCGGTACCGCGGTGCGACTGGCGCTCGACGACAGTGGGAACCCCTGGGAAAGGCCCGAGGTGAGGTTGGTGAGGCCCAGGGCGAGCAGCTCCTGGTTGGCGTCGATCTTGTAGCCCTTGCGAACCGCGATCGACCGAGCGGTGAGGACATTGTCCGAGTAGCCGACGAGGGCGATGCCGGCGGCCACCGGGATCAGCCGACCTAGATCGGCCCACGACACGTCGGGTAGCTGCGGCGTGGGGAGTCCGTCCGGGATCGAGCCGACCAGACGGATCCCGTCGTCGCCCAACAGCGCCACCGTCACGGATGCCAGCACGACCCCGACCAAGGCACCGGGTATACGCGGGGTACGTCGTCGCAGCGCCAGGATGAAGACCAGGGTCCCCGCACCGACGGCGAAGGTGGCGACATCGATCTCGTCGAGCTCGCCGACGAACTCGGCGAAGCGGGTGAAGAAGCGCCCGGCAGAAATCGACGTCCCGGTGAAGGCACTGATCTGGCTGCTGAGCAGGGTGAGGCCGACCCCGGTGATGTAGCCGACCAACACCGGCTTGGAGAGCGCGGAGGCCAGGAACCCGAGTCGGGCGACAGCACCCAGGATGCAGATCGCCGCCACGACGAGCGCGAGACCGGCCATGAGTGCCACGTAGCGCGTCCCATCACCGTCGGCGATGGCGGCGACACCGGTGGCGGCCAGGATGGCCGTACCCGGTTCCGGGCCGACACCGAGATGGCGGCTCGTCCCGACCATCGCGTACACGACGAGGGCTCCGATGACCGCGTAGAACCCGTACTCGGGAGCCATCCCGGCGAGTTCCGCATACGCCATCGACTGCGGGATCAACATGGCACCCACGGTGAGCCCAGCGATCAGGTCGAGGCGCAACCACGGTCGTTGGTATCCCCTCAACACCGAGAGCCCGGGAAGAAGACGGGCCGAGAGCGGGCGGCGTCCTTCGGGGGCGTGCACGTACGGAGGGTAGGCAGGCGCCTTCACCGCCCCGCTTGGGGCGGGGTACCGTGCCGCGATGCGCTTCAGCCTGTGGACCAGTACCGGCCGCCCCTGGGTGGAGATCCTCGAGGCCGCTCGAACCGCCGAAGAGGTCGGGTGTGACGGCCTCTGGCTACCGGACCACTTCATGCCCCCGGAGGGGGGATACGGCTCCGCCGCGCCGGGCTCCGACCCCGAGCGCGAACCGGTTCACGAGGCGTGGACGGCCCTGGCGGCCCTGGCCGGGCTCATTCCCCGCCTCCGCCTCGGGGTCCTCGTCAGTGGCAACACGTACCGCCACCCGGCGGTGCTCGCCAAGATGGCTGCCACCGTCGATCACATCTCCGGAGGCCGTCTCATCCTCGGCCTCGGCGCCTCCTGGCAGGAGAACGAGCACCGCCGCTACGGCATCGAGTACGGAACCGCTGCCGACCGCGCCGATCGCCTCGACGAGGCAGCCACGATGATCTCCCTGCTCGTTTCCGCCGGCCGGGCGACGCACCACGGAAAGCACTACCGCCTCGAGGACGCACCGCTCGAGCCCAAGCCCCTGCAGTCGCCCCTGCCATTGCTCATCGGTGGGGGAGGGGAACGCCGCACCCTGCGTACCGCGGCCCGCCACGCCCACGCGTGGAACGTCTGGGGGCTGCCACCCACCCTGGCGCGCAAAGGCGCCATCCTCGACGGCTACTGCCGCGAGGAGGGCCGAGATCCGGCTACCGTCGACCACACGGTCGCTGCCTTCCTCCACATCGTCGACGACCCTGCGGCCGCAGCCGCCGCTCGAGAGCGGTTGGGGGAGAA
>CAYYIA010000104.1:0-6527 GCA_964471875.1 uncultured Acidimicrobiia bacterium | reverse complement strand
CTGTCACTTCCTCCGTATGGCTCGCGCCACACCTCGGCGAGCAACTCCCGCTTCGAGACCACCTCGCCGGCGTGTTCGGCGAGGTGGGCGAGGAGATCGAATTCCTTGCGGGACAGGTCGAGGGTGCGGCCATCGAGGCTGGCCACCCGGCCTTCCAGGTCGATGACGAGGCCTCCGACCACGGTGGGGCCGCTCACCCGCTTCGACTCCGACCGCCGCAGCACGGCCCGGATGCGCGCCTCGAGTTGGTCCACCGAGAACGGCTTCACCACGTAGTCGTCGGCACCGGCGTCGAGGAGTGCGACGATGGCCGTCTCGTCGGTGCGGGCGGTGGCGATGATGACCGGGGTGAGGCTGACGGCGCGGATCATCTTCAGCAACTCGGCGCCATCGACGTCCGGAAGGCCGAGATCGAGGATGATCACGTCGGGTTTCTGCTCGACCGCGGTGGAGAGCCCTTCGAACCCCGACTTGCGGGCATCCACCGAGTGGCCCCGTTCGGCAAGCGCCTTGGTGAGTCGCTCCCGAATCCGTTGATCGTCCTCGATGATGAGGATGTCGGCCATGCCGTGACGATAGGCAGTCGTCCGCGGTGCTTCGCCGGGTTCAGAGGTCCTTAAGCCGCTGTTGAGACTTGCATCGTCGCGGTCGCGCCACAATGGGAGGGTGCTCAAACGTCTCGGGGTGATCGTCGTGTGGCTTCTCGCCACCCTCGGAACCGCCTCCCTCACCTATGCGGCGGTCTCCCAGGCGGGGGGGGCGGTCAGTGACACCCCGGCGGTACCCGTCGCCGCCGCCGACATCGTCGCCCGGGTATCGACGACGGCGGCGGCCTCGACGACCCTGCCACTGGAACTGCCCACGACACTCCCCACAGAGGTGCCGACCACATCGATCGTGTCCGGGACCTCCACGACCACGGCGGTGTCTCCCGGCACCACGGTTGCCTCGGGCGGCTCGACCACGACGAGTGCGACGACCACCACCACCCCCTCCGCTCACACCGAGTGGAAGACGATCCCCGGGGTGGGCACGGTCGGTGTCTCGGTCAGCGGTGACTCGGTGACCCTCGTTTCCGCACAGCCGGTGGCCCCGTATGACGTCGATGTGGAGCACTCGGGACCGGACCGCGTCGAGGTCGAATTCGACTCCGGGGCGAGCGAGTACAAGGTCATCGCCGAGGCCGAAGCAGGAGTGGTGTCCTGGCAGGTCGAGGACTGACCACTGCTCGCCGTCGATGCGGGTAACCTCCGCCGATGCACCGAACCCTGGTGATGTTGGCTGTGGCAGTGGTTCTGTTCACCGCTTGTGGAGACGATGACGCCACGACCTCTGCTCCCACCACCACGACGGCGGCGGTGACCACTCAGGCGTCGACCACCACGAATGTGTCCGACACCAGCACCACCACCGTGTCCTCCGCCACAACGGTGGGCGATGACGGCGTGATCTCGATCACCGTGGCCATCGGCTCGGCGGGGCTCGATGTCGTCGTCGAGGGCGCCCTGGTCGAAACCGGATCACGGGTCGCCGTACCGACTGGCTCCGCGGTCCATCTCGTCTTCTCGGGAGGGGTCGCCGAGGAGCTCCACATCCACGGGTACGACCTGGCACTCGAGATCGCCCCGGGCGGCATCGAGATCCTCGACTTCATCGCGGACATCCCCGGCATCTTCGAGGTCGAACTCGAGGGAGCGCACACCCTCGTCTTCGAACTCGAGGTGTCGTGACCCGCAGGGTCGGACTCGTCGCGCTGATCGTCGCAATCGCGGCCGCCATTCCCGCACCCGCCTTTGCCCACGGGCTCGGCGGGCGCAGCGACCTGCCGGTGCCGATCGAATACTTCCTCGTCGGCGCCCTCGTGGTGCTCCTGCTGTCGTTCGGCGCTCTCGCCGTGCTGTGGCCGCAGCCCCGCCTCCAGGAGGGACCGCGCTACCGGGGGCGGGGCTGGGTCCTGCCGCGGTGGTTGGCTGCTGTCGGCACCGTCGTGGGCGTGGTGGTCCTGGTGGCGGTCATCGTCGCCGGGTTGGGTGGTGACGCCGATGCCCGCTCCAACATGGCCCCGGTCACGGTGTGGATCGTCTTCTGGCTGGTGCTGCCGTTCCTGGCCGCGATCGCCGGAAATGCCTGGTCGGTGCTGAACCCGTGGCGCACCCTCGGCCGGGCGCTGCGATTCGAGGGCGCCCCTGGCCCGGGGGAGTACGGGGTGTTTCCGGCGGTGCTGGCGCTGGTCGGCTTCACCTGGCTCGAACTGGTGTATCCCCACTCCGCGGATCCCCGCACCCTTGGCGTCGCCGCGGCGGGATACACCCTTTATCTCCTCGTGTGGGCGCAGCGGGTCGGCACCGATCGCGCCGTCTCCTCGGCTGACGCCTTCACGGTGTACCACCGGGTGCTCTCGGCGATCGCACCATTTGGGCGAGATCCCGAAGGGCGCCTGCGACGCCGGGGCTGGTTGCGGGCGCTGACGGTGCTTCCCGAGTGGCCCGGCCTCGCCCTGTTCGTGGTGGCGATGATCGCCACGGTCACGTACGACGGCCTTTCGGCGACACCCTGGTGGGACGATCTCAGTTTCTCGCTCGTCGGTGTGGATCAGACCGCGGTGTGGTTCGAGACGGCGTCCCTGGTGGCCGTCATCGGGATCCTCTGGGGGTTCTATCTGGCGGCCTGCGGATGGGCTGCGCGCATCGCCGGTGACGGGGCCACGAGTGCCGCCAACGGCGCGGCCTCGGTGGCGGCGTCGTTCGCCCACACGCTCGTTCCGATCGCCCTCGCCTACGCCTTCGCCCACTACTTCACCTTGGTCGCCTTCGAGGGGCAGTTGGCGATCGCGGCGATCTCCGATCCGTTCGGCCTGGGTTGGGACCTCTTTGGCACCGTGGACTATCGGCCCAACTTCACCTGGATCGGACCGACAGCGGTGTGGTGGGTGCAGTTGGCCGCGATCCTCGGGGGCCACGTCGCCGCGGTGGTACTGGCCCACGATCGGTCGCTGGCGGTGTTCCCCACGGAGCGGGCCGTGCGCTCGCAGTACGCCATGCTCGCCCTCATGGTGGCGCTCACCTGTCTCGGACTCACCATTCTCGCTGCGGGCTAGCCCCTCGGCCGGCGTCCGACCGACTTCCTACACTCGGCGACCATGCGACTCAGCGTTCTTGGATCCAACGGGACCTATCCCACGCCAGATCGTCCGGCTTCCGGCTACCTGGTGTCGTCGGGCGCCACGACCATCCTCCTCGATCTCGGCCCGAGTGTGTTTCCCGCGGTGCTCGCCGCCGGACCCCTCCCCGATGCGGTCGTGCTCACCCACGGACACGTCGACCATTGCATCGACCTGCTCTCGCTCTTCAACTACCTGCGCTTCGATGCCACCGATCGCTGGGGGCTTCCCGTATTCGCCCCGGCGGGCACCATCGAGCGGCTGGCCGCCTTCTCCGGTGCAGGCCCGGAGCACGACTTCTTCCGCGCCCTGCGTCCCACCCCGGTCGGAGCCGGCTCGGTGGTAGAAGTCGGCGAAATGACCCTGCGATTCGGTGCGGCGGTGCATCCGGTGCCGGCGGTGTGCGTACGGGTGGAGGCGAAGGGCAAGTCGATCGTGTACAGCGGCGACACCGGGCCGGGGGGCGATCTCGAGGCACTTGCCCACAAGTCCGACCTGCTGTTGTGCGAGGCCACCCATCAGGGAGCCCCCGGCGCCGATCGCTACCCCCATCACCTGTTCGCCGTCGAGGCGGGGGCGCTCGCTCACGACGCCGGCGTCCGCAATCTGGTGCTCACCCACATCGCTCCGATGCTCGATCCCGACGTGTCGGTGTACGAAGCCGCCACCCGCTTCACCGGACCCATCCGGGCGGCCGAGCCGGGTTTGGAGGTGGCGCTGTGAGGGCTCCCGACGAACTGCGGCCGATTCGCATCACCCGCCGCTACACCGAGATGACGCCGGGGTCGGTGCTCATGGAGATGGGACGCACCCGGGTGCTGTGCACCGCGTCATTCGACGACGACGTCCCCCCGTGGATGCGCGATCAGGGGAAGGGCTGGCTGACCGCGGAGTACAGCATGCTCCCGGGGTCGAGTCCCGAGCGGGTGTCGCGTTCCTCGCTTTCCGGCGGGCGGACCAAGGAGATTCAGCGGCTCATCGGCAGGTCGCTGCGTTCGGTCGTCGACCTTTCGGTGATGGGTGCGGCGGTGTTGCGGATCGACTGCGACGTCCTCCAGGCGGACGGGGGCACCCGGACTGCGGCGATCACCGGGGCGTGGGTGGCCGTAAAGGATGCCGTCGCCGCCGGACTCGCCTCGGGGGCGATCGTCGCCGATCCGATCCGTGATCACTGTGCCGCGGTGAGCGTCGGCATGATCGATGGGATCCCGACGCTCGATCTCGCCTACGAACAGGACGCCGGCGCCGAGGTCGACTTCAACGTGGTGATGACCGGGTCGGGCCGCCTCATCGAGGTCCAGGGCACCGCGGAGCGCAAGCCCTTTGGCCGCGACGATCTGGACCGAATGCTCGATCTCGCCGCAGGCGGTATCGACCGGCTGTTCGCCGCGCAGCGGGCGGCGTTCGATCGGTGAGGCTTTCGCGGGTGGTGATCGCCACCAAGAACCCCGACAAGGCGCTCGAGATGCGAGAGGTCCTGGCACGGGTGCTTCCCGGGATCGTGTTCGTCGACGATGTCGTCTGGGATGATGTCGAAGAGACGGGTGAGACGCTCGAAGACAACGCCCTGCTCAAGGCACGGGCAGTGGCGGCAGCCACCGGACACCCCGCACTCGCCGATGACACCGGCCTCGAAGTCGCAGCCCTCGGTGGTGCCCCCGGTGTGCGTACCGCCCGCTTCGCCGGACCACAAGCGTCGTATGCCGAGAACCGCGCCGCGCTTCTTGCCGCCCTGGATGGTGTGGACGATCGGCGGGCGAGATTCCGGACCGTGGTGGCGCTCGTCGACGGCGACGAGACCCTCCTGGCCTCCGGGGCGGTGGAAGGTTCGATCGCACTCGCCGAGCGGGGGAGCGGCGGGTTCGGCTACGACCCGATCTTCGAAGTGGACGGAGAGACGTTTGCCGAGATCGGGAGGTCGGGCAAGAACACGCTGAGCCACCGTGCTCGCGCCCTCGAGGATCTCGCCTCTCGGCTCGGCTGACCGCCTCCCCGGCGAACCAGGGACGATTCCCCTGGTAGCGGAAGCACACCCGGCGTACGGTGTGGGTAGGAGAAGGGAGGCAGCATGACCGAGTGGAATCCTCGCAACGTCGTCGTCGGCGTCGACGGTTCCGGGCAGAGTCGGCGCGCCGCCGCAGTGGCTGCGGGCATCGCCCGGGCACACGGAGCCAGGCTCCACGTGATCACCGTGGTCCGTCCCCCCGAAGGATGGTGGGGAGTGGTGGGTTCGCCCCCACCGGCCGATGCCCTGGCCGCCTCGATGGAGCACGCCCAGCGCACCGTGCTCGATGAGACCCTGGAGGGCCTTGACACCAAGAGCCTCGAGGTGATCTCGTCCGAGGAGATCGGCGACCCTTCATCGGCCCTGATCGACTACTGCACCCGGGTCCAGGCCGACCTCCTGGTGGTGGGCCGGCGCGGGGCGGGCATGGTGGAGCGGATCGTGTTGGGATCGGTGGCGGATCGCCTCGCCCATCATGCCCCATGCGCCTTGCTCATCGTGCCGGTGAGCGCCGAGTAACGGGCGGGGCAGGTGCGTTGCGGTCGCGGGGCCATCCGATACAGTCCCCGCCGCATTTCGGACGAGCGGAGAGGCGGACACACGTGATGCGACGGATCGCAGGGCTATTGCTCGGGCTGGTGATGGTGATGGGAGCCTGCGGCGACGACGACGGCGGTCTGATCACCACCACCGTCGGCGGCACCGTGGCGACGACGACGGTTGCCGGTGGTACGACGGCGACGAGCGCCGCCACGATCGGGGGAGGGTGCACCGTCGAGGTCACGGGCGACGTCACCACGTCGTGGACGGGGCCCAACGACCTGAGTGCCTTCACCACGGACTACTGGTACACCGAGGAGGAGCTCGAGCAGCAGTTCGGGATGTTCGGAGACACGACGGAGGGGACGTTCGACGAGGTGCTCGCCGCGGGCGGCCAGATCTTCACCTTCTTCCTCTTCAACTGCTCTGGGCCGAACGGCGAGCTCGTAAACCTTTCGGTGTCGACCAATGCCACCCGTGCCGACTTCCCATTCGGCCCCGGCACCTATGCGATCACCGGCGGGATGTTCAGCGGCGATGAGATGGGCGCCAACGAGTTCTCGATGCTCTTCGCCATCAACGACACCGATGTCTGGGGACTCGACGGGACCGGAACCGTGACCATCGCAAGCTGGGACGGGTCGCGCCTCACCGGAACCTTTGCGTTCGATGCCGCCGAGTCGTTCGTGACCACGCCCCGCCACCTGTCCGTCAGCGGCGCGTTCGAGGTGACCTGCCAGGCGTCGGTGCAGTGTTGATTCTGAGCTGAGGGGCTCGAGACGCGACGTGGGGGCCGGCTGAAGCCGGCCCCCACGTGATTGC
>CAYYIA010000103.1:0-6626 GCA_964471875.1 uncultured Acidimicrobiia bacterium | reverse complement strand
GGACATGCCGCTGCCCTACCTGGTGATGGACCTCGGGTTCTCCGAGACGGTGGCTGGTGCGTCCCCTGATCTCGAAGCTCTCGTCGAACAGGGCGCCGAGATGTGTTACCTCATCGCCCAGACTCGCGACGGCTACAAGACGCGATTCTTCGCCCCGCGCGATCGCATCGCCGAGGACCCGGCGACGGGAAGTGCGGCCTCGGCCCTGGCGGCTATCCGTCGTCACATCGGGGAGGCTTCGGGTACTGCCACGATTCGTCAGGGCGATGAGATCGGTGCGCCGTCGACCATCCATCTGTCGTGGGACGAGCGATACGCCTCGCTCGGCGGGACCGTGCGGCGCGACGAAGTGCGGGTACTCGAGATCTAGACGCCGAGGTCGCGACGGCGCATGCCCCACACCGCCGCCGCCACGAATGCTCCGGTCACTCCTGCGAGGAGCAGCAGGTTGCCGCCCTGGATGCCGTGGATGATCGGATCGCCCGCCATGACCCAGTACCACGGGTTGAACGAGTTGGTGAACTCGAGGGCGCTGATCAGCGGAGCCAGACCCCACAGCACGTAGAAGACCACGGCGGCACCCGAGGACACGCCGATGGCCATGGCGCGGCTGCCGGTGGCGGCACCCATGGCGAGGGCGAGTGCGCCGAACACCCACCCGGCCATCACCGATCCGAGCGTGGCACCGACATAGGCGCTGAGTCCCACATCGAGGTCGACGAGTGGGCCGAGTGCGATCAGGGTGATCGCCGAGACGCTGCCGAGCCAGAGTGAGGTGGCCAGCATCGCCGTCGCCTTTTCGAGCACGACCCGGGTGCGGGTGACCGGGTGGGCGAGCAACAGGTCGAGGGTGCGATCGCGCTCCTCACCGGCGGTCTCGCGGGAGGCGAGGCCCACCACGAAGATGATGAGGAGCAGCGGGAGCATGTTGGCGAACACCTGCGAGTTGAGATACCCGGCGGGCGAGGTGATGCTGAGACCGCTGCCGAGGCCCATGATCTGCTCGACGAACTCGGGGTAGTCCTCCATCATCTCGGCGAACACGTCCTGATCCGCCACCGCCGGGTAGGCGAGCACCATCAGCGCCATGAACGCCACGACGCTGATCGTCCACGCGATCAGGCCCTTCTTCCGGGCGGCGATGACCCTGCGGAACACCTCACCCGGCATCGGAGTCCTCCCGGTACATGGCGAGGAAGATCTCGTCGAGTGGCGTCTCGTGGGTGACCAGCGATCGCACCTCGAATGGAGCCAGGGCCTTGATGAGGGCATCCATCGAACCCTCCAACCGGATGAGGGCGGTGGCGCCGGCCACGGTGGCTTCGGTCACGCCGGCGACCGCGCCGAGCAACGCCGCGGTGGGCGCCGTCGCACCGAAGTGCACCTCGAGATGGCGGACGGCGCGAGCCTTGAGATTGTCGACGGTCTCGACTTCGATCACCCGGCCGTTGCGGATGATGCCGACGCGCTCGGCGATCCGCTCGACCTCGGGGAGAACGTGCGAGGAGAGAAACACGGTGCGACCCTCGCTCCGAGCCTCTTCGATGACCCGATAGGTGGCGTGCTGCATGAGTGGGTCGAGGCCGCTCGTTGGTTCGTCGAGGATGATCAGCTCGGGCTTGTGCATGAACGCCTGGATGATCCCGACCTTCTGTTTGTTCCCGCTCGACAGGTCTTTGATCTTGCGATCCGGCTCGACCTCGAATCGATCGATGAGTTCGTTGCGGTAGGTGGTGTCGATGCCGCCGCGCATCCGGCCGAGATGGTCGAGGAGTTGCCGCGTGGTCATCCAGTCCCATAGGGCCAGGTCGCCCGGGAGGTAGCCGACCCGGCGGCGGATCGCCATCGAATCCTTGACGGAGTCGAGGCCGAGGATCTCGGCTCGGCCCGAGGTGGGGCGAATCAGATCCAGGAGGGTGCGGATCGTGGTGGTCTTGCCGGCACCATTGGGGCCGAGGAACCCGAACACCTCGCCGGTGTCGACGACGAGGTCGACATCGACGACTCCCCGGGTCTTGCCGTACGACTTGGTGAGGCCGTCCAGCCTGATGGCGGGCACGGGAGAAGGTTAGAGCGGTTCGTGTATGGCTCGACCGGCACGCTGGTTGAGGGTGCCGGGTACCGGGTGCCGGACTCGATCATTCCGGTACCCGGAACCCGGTACCCGATTCCCTCCCTCCGTACACTCCCTCCCATGTCCTCCTCGCAGAACCGCGTGTTGGTCTTGCTCGCCCTGGCGGCCAATGCGGGCATTGCCATCATGAAGTTCGTAGCCGCATTCCTCAGTGGCAGCACCGCGATGCTTGCCGAGGGGTTCCACTCGCTCGCCGACACCGGCAATCAGTTGTTCCTGCTGCGCGGGTCGAAGCAGAGCCGCCTGCTCCCCACGGTCCGCTTCCCCTTCGGCCAGGGCAAGGAGGCCTACTTCTGGGCGTTCATGGTGGCGGTGTTCCTTTTCGTCGGCGGGGGCGTGGTGGCGTTCACCGAGGGTCTCGACCGATTCCGCCACCCCCACCATGCCGAAGGGGGTTTGGCGTTCAACCTGATCGTGCTCGGCATCGCCGCCGCGTTCGAGCTGGGTGTCGCCTTCCGACCGGCGTTGCGTGAATTCAACCGCCGCCGCGGAAGCCGCCGGGCGTGGCGATCGATTCGTGAGACGAAGGACCCCACCTTGCTCGTCGTGCTGTTCGAGGACTCCGTTGCGGTACTCGGCATCATGGTTGCCGCAGCGGGGCTCTTGCTGGCCGAGTGGACCGGCGATCCGCACTGGGATGGTGTTGCCTCGATGACCATCGGCGTGATGCTCTGTCTCACAGCGTGGATCCTGGCGGTGGAGACGAAGGGCTTGCTGGTGGGGGAGTCGGCAAGCCGGGAGGTCCGCGCCGCGATCCGGGCTGCCGTCCTGTCGGTCGGCGAGGTCGAAACCGTCGACCGTCTGCTCACCATGCATCTCGGACCCGACGAGATCCTGGTGAACATGGACATCACCGTCGAGTCGGACAAGTCTGCAGCAGATCTCGAAGCCCTCACCACTCGGATCGAGGCTGCCGTCCTCGAGAGGGTGCCGCAAGCCACCCGCATCTTCATCGAGTACGGGTCCGAGCAGTGATCACCGCCTCCGCTCCCGCCTCTTCGGCGAACCTCGGGCCGGGTTTCGACGTGCTGGCGCTGGCGCTGTCGCCACGCTGCCGGGTCTCGGTGGAACTCGCCGAGGGATGGGAGGTGAAGGGCTCCGACGGAGGCGACGACGAGGGCCTGCAGGGGCTGGTGTGGGGAGTGGCCGGGGCGGCACCGCCGCACCGGGTCGAGGTGACCTCGGACATCCCCATCGGCAAAGGCTTGGGTTCGAGCGCGGCGTTGCGGGTGGCAGTCGCCGCGGCTCTCGAGGCATCGAGCGGCGAAACGCGTCTGGACCGAGTATTCCGCACCGCCGCCGCAGCCGAGGGTCACCCGGACAACGCCGCCGCAGCAGTCCACGGGGGCCTGGTCGCCGTCGGACCGCTCGGCGAGGTACGCCGCCTGGCGATCCATCCGTCGCTCACCGTGGTGGTGGCGGTGCCGGAGGCGACGCTGTCCACCGCGGCGGCCCGAGCGGTGCTCTCGCCCGAGGTGAGCCGCGGGGTGGCGGTGCGCACCGCCGCCCGTGTCGCCTTCCTCGTCGAGGGATTGCGTACGGCCGATCCCGATGCATTTCGCGAAGCAGCCGGAGATGAGATCCACGAAGTGCCCCGCCGACACCTTTCCCCGTTGTCGTTCCAGTTGGGATTCGCCGCCCGCGCCGCGGGTGCGCTCCATGCGTCGTGGAGCGGCGCCGGTCCGGCGGTGCTGGCCATCACCACCGAGGATCGCCGGGATGCGGTGCACACCGCCATGGAAGAGGCCCTCGGCGGCGCCGGGACCATCCTGCGGCCGTCGATCGAGCGAGAAGGGGTGCGGGTCGAATGAGACCCCGTCACCTCGACCCGGTGCCGGGATACACCCCGGGGGTGGGCCGCTTCGTGGCGATGCTCACCGACACCAGAGCGCGGTTGCTGGCCGACCTCGAGGGCCTCGATGCGGCGCTCCTCGACCGCACCCCGCGGGGTTCGCCCAACTCGATCGGGACATTGCTCTATCACATTGCGGCCATCGAACTCGATTGGCTGTACGCCGATCTGCTCGAGCGTGACTTCCCCGAAGCGGCATTCGACTGGTTCCCCGTGGACGTGCGCGAGGACGGCGGCCGTCTCACTCCGGTTGTCGAGTCGTACGAGCGTCACCTCGCCCGTCTCGAGTGGGTTCGTGGCCTGCTGCTGATGGAACTCCGTGGGCTGTCGGATGCCGATCTCGCCCGGACGGTGAACGCCGGTCCGCAGGGGAGTGGCGCGGACTGGGTGCTCCATCACCTGATGCAGCACGAGGCCGAGCACCGCGGCCAGATCGGAGAGATCAGAGCGGGTCTGGGCGGCTGACGCCGCCCAGACCGCTGCCCGCTTCCCGCAACCCGCTACCCGCCAGCACGCGTTACAGGAAGTGAGACGCGTTCTGGCGGGCGGCGGGGAGCGGGAAGCGATGCCCACAACCGCTAACGGGGAACGGGTAACGCCTCGGCTACGTCGCCGTCATCCCGCCGTCGATGACGATCGTGTGGCCGGTGAGGTAGGAGGACGCTTCGGAGAGGAGGAACACCGCCGCCCCCGCCATCTCGTCCGGTTGGGCGTGTCGACCGAGGGCGGTGCGGGAGACGAAGTGACTGCGGATCGTTTCGTCGTCTACGAGCGTCTGAGCGAAGCGGGTCTCCACCAGGCCCGGGGCGATGGCGTTCACCCGGATGCCACCGGGTCCCAGTTCCGTCGCCAGGCTCTGTGTCATCGAGATCACGGCAGCCTTCGTCATCCCGTACACACCCTGCAGGGGAGCGGCGCGCATCCCGGCCACGGAGGCGATGTTCACCACCGAGCCGCCGCCGCGGTTGCGGGTGGCGAACGCGCGCACGCAATTGAAGTAGCCCTTCACGTTGACTTCGAAGATCTTGTCCCAGGCGGACTCCTCGATGCCGAGCATCGGACCGAAGTACACGTTGGTGGCTGCGTTGTTCACGAGGCCGTCGACGCTCCCGAACTCGGCGATCGCCTTCTCGAACAGGCTCTCGACGTCGTCCGGCTTGCCGGTGTGGGCAGCGATGGCGAGGGCGGTTCCACCGGCGTCACGAATGGCCGCGGCCACCTCGTCGAGTCCGTCCTGTTTGCGGGCGGCGAGTACCACCTTCGCACCGGCCGTGGCTGCGGCCTGGGCGATGGCGCCCCCGATGCCGCGGCTGGCGCCGGTGACGACGACGACTCGATCGGTCAGCGTGAAGTCTGCAGGCATGTCCCGAGCCTATCCGGCGGCGCGAATCAGTGACTCGAAGAGCGATCGAGAGGGATCGTGAGTCGGACCGAGATACTCGGGATGCCACTGCACCGCCCACATCGGCCAGTCGGAGTCCTCTGGCGCCAAGGCCTCGACGATGCCGTCCGGGGCGCGGCCGGTGACGACGAGTCCCGTTCCGACGGTGCGCACTGCCTGATGGTGCAGGCTGTTCACCCCGAGTTCCTCCGTACCGAGCGCCTTGGCGGTGGTGGATCCGGGTTCGACGAGGACGGGGTGTTGCGGCTCGTACGAACCGTCCCCATCCACCCAGTGCGACAGCATGTCCGGACCCTCGGAGGTGATGTCCTCGATGAGGGTTCCGCCCAGGGCGACGTTCATCACCTGCAGGCCGCGGCAGATACAGACGGTCGGCACCCGGCGATCGGCGAGCTGGGCGGCGAGAGCGAACTCGAACTCGTCGCGGGCGGCGTCGACGCCGTACACCGCCGGATGGGGCTGACCCCCGTACCGGGCGGGGTCGACGTCGCCACCACCGGTCATGACGATCCCATCGACCCGGGCGAGGAGGGCCGGGATCTCGTCGGGATCGCCCGGGGTGAAGAGGATGGGGATGCCGCCGGCCCGTCGCACCATCTCGGTGTAGTTGGGGACCAGAGCGTGCACCCGGGTGTCACCCGAAGAGGTGTGGATGACACGCAGGCCGGTGGTGATGCCGATGACGGGAGCAGTCATGAGGGGTGCAGGGTACCGGGCTGGCGGGTGTGGCACCAGGCTCGGCGGGTGGGTGGTTCCAGGCGGGTTTGCGGTTCGGGCCGCGACCTACCAACCTACGGCGGCCAATCCCCGCAGTTCGAAAAGGTCTCCATGGGTTCTCTGATCAAAAAGCGGCGCAAGAAGATGAGCAAGCACAAGTACCGCAAGCGCTTGCGCGCCAACCGCCACAAGAAGAAGTAGCGCCGCTGCGGTGGCTGGTCCGCTCCCTTCGCAGCGCCACCACTTCGACATCCCCGGGGACGTCGCCTATCTGAACTGCGCCTACATGCCTCCGATGCCGGAGCCGGTGCGGCAGGCGGGCAAGCGCGCCATCGAGGGGTTGGCCCCGTGGGCGACGACCTCGAAGGCGTTCTTCGAACCGGGGGAGCGTCTGCGGGCGTCGCTGGCAGCACTCATCGGTGGCGACGCGGACGGGGTGGCGTTCGTGCCGTCCGTGTCCTACGGCGTCGGGGTGGCGGCGAATAACCTCGCCGTCGGCCCGGGTCGCACGGTCGTGATCC
>CAYYIA010000102.1:0-6658 GCA_964471875.1 uncultured Acidimicrobiia bacterium | reverse complement strand
AGGGCCATCGGACCCTGCGAGACCGTTACGCCGCCCGCCGCCACACCTTCCACTCCCAGGCAGCACCACCCCCGTCGGCGATCTCCTCGAATCCTGCGGCAGCGACGCTGCGGGCGATGGCATCGGGGTCGTGCACGAACACGCGGAACGGCACACGCCGCAGCCACAGGTAGCCGTTGATCACCTTGACGCCGACCCTCGTGTACCACCGGCGCCGGGGATAGGAGACCGCCAACAATCGGCTGGCCCTCTCGGCGACGGCCCCGACCAGGCCGGCGTCGGGATAGCAGCACACCACCCGATTGAGGAACACGGCGTCTGCGGGTCGCTGGTCACCGGAGGTGAGGTAGTCCCCCGTGTGCCACTCCACCCGATCGGTGAGCCCACGACCCTGCAACAGCGCTCCGGCGACCTTCTCGTACGACGGCGAGATGTCGTACGCCACCGCCCGCCCGGCTCCGGCTTCGAGCATGGTCACCAATGCCGTACCCGGACCCGCACCCACCTCGAGCACCGTTGCGCCGTCGAGGCCCTGGGCGCGCAGCACCTCGATCATGGGGCGTGCCGTCCCATCGAGGCCCTTCTGCTCGAAGGCACGCACCGCCTTCCTGGCCTGTTCGGCGTTGAAGACCTGGCGATAGCCCCGGGGGTCGCAGCATCCGGACACGTCGGGACGCTACCTCGCCTGCAACCACTCGGCATGATTCGGGGTTGTACGCCAGCATGAGGACCATGTCCCCGGACGATCTCGCCGCCGCCCTGGCCCAGGATCTCGATACGGCGTTCCCGGATCTGGTGCGCACCCTCCAGGATGGGGTGTTCTCCGGGGCGCTGCGGATGGTGGGCAACCGCCACGACGCCGAGGAGATCGCCCAGGAGGCGTTCCTGCGGGCCTACCGCGCCCTTCGGCAGTATCCCGCCGCTCGAATCCGCGCGCTCAACCCCGGCGCGTGGGTCTGGACCATCGCCGCCAACCTGTGCCGCAACCATCACCGCACTCGCAGCCGGCGTCCGGTGACGACGGAACTGTCGGTCGATCCCGCCGCCGGCGGCCGCGGGCCCGAGACGGAAGCGCTCGACCACGATCTCGGCGATCGCCTCGTCGCCGAGCTCCGCCATCTCTCGTTTCCGATGCGCTCCGCCGTCGTCCTCCACCATGTCGTCGGCCTCCCCTTCGATGAGGTGGCCGCTGCCCTCGACCGCCCCGTCGGCACCGTAAAGGCCGATGTGCACCGCGGTCTCGCCCGACTCCGCACCCGTCTCCAGGAGGTTTCGCTGTGAACCAGGATCATCTCGTCGCCGACCTCGAACGCCTCATGGTGAAGGCTCCGAGTGGTCTCGAATCCAATGTGCTCGTGGGCACCGGCATCGTCGATGGCTACGTTCGCCGCTCCAGTGTCCTCGGCGACCTGCTCGTGGCGTTCTCCACCAAGGGTGTCACTGCGGTGGAACTGGCAGGCGACCCGGGTGGGTTCGTCGCCACCTACCAGCAGCGGTTCGGCAAGCGCGCCATCCCGGTGGATCGCGTTCCGCCGGCCATCGCCCGGCATCTGGATGCGGCCATCGTCGCCGGACGGCCGGGGCGCCTTCCCGTCGACCTCGATCGTCTCACCGAATTCCAGGCCGCGGTGCTGCGTGCCGCCGCCACCATCCCCCGCGGCGAGGTGCGACCCTACGGATGGGTGGCGAAGGAGATCGGCCGCCCGGGTGCGGTGCGAGCGGTGGGTTCCGCCCTCGCCTCCAACCCGGTCCCGGTGATCATCCCCTGCCATCGGGTGGTCCGTTCCGACGGCACCTTCGGCGACTACTCCCTCGGTGACCCTTCGAACAAGCGGCGACTGCTCGTCGCCGAGGGACTGGATGTCGCCGCCTTCGAGTCGAGGGCGGCCCACGGGGTGCGGTTCACCGGGAGCGACACCACCGGGATCTTCTGCCACCCGACGTGTCGCCATGCCCGGCGCACGGGTACGACCCATCGTGTCGAGTTCGCCTCCGAGCAGGAGGCGCGGAGCGCCGGATACCGGCCCTGCAAGGTGTGCCGCCCCGTCGCCGCCTGAGGCGCCCGGGCACGCCTGCGTTCCCGAGAGGCTCAGCGGATAGGACGCTGAGTCTCTGAGACCGATAGTCTCCCGCCATGCGTCGCCTCCCCCTCGTGGCCCTTGTGGTGCTCCTCACCGCCTCGTGCGCCACCCGATCCGATCGGGTGACCGTTCTCCCGAGCGTGCCCACCTCGTTGGTGCCCAACGGGCCCGGCGAGGTCGGCACCGGCAGATGCACCTTCAGCCTTGGTGGCGGCCTCGGGGCGCTCATCTCCGATGTGGTGGCGGACGGGCCGTCTGCAGGCCTGCTCTTCCCCGACGACACCATCGTGATGTTCGGCGGTGACCCGATCCGAACCTCGGCGGATCTCGTCACCGCGGTGCAGAGTCGCCCTGCCGGGGAACCGGTGGAGGTGTCCGTCATCCGTGATGGCGCGCAGGTCACCGTCGAGGTGAGCCTCGGCACCAGCGCCGAGGGTCGCACGCTGCTCGGGGTCCTCGTTGCCACCCTCGAGGACCAGGTGGAACCCGCCGACCTGCCAGCGACGACGATCGACTCGCCGCTCGCTCGCCCGGTGGTGATCGACGGTGGCCTCTGGCTGCTCGACCCGAGCGCGGTCGCCTGGTCGAGTTTGGGGGTGAGCGCGCCGGAGGGAGCCATGATCGCCCTCGACGGCGAGGTGTACACGGTGGAGGTGCGCGCCGCCAACACCGCGACCCTGATCGGGGCGATCTCAGGCGACGTCGCCGAGATCGACTTCATCGAGTGGCACCCGGTGTCGGTGATCGGTTCGCTCGGTGGATACGCCCTGATCGGGACCGAGGGCGCCGACACCGATGGCGGCGTGGTCCACGCGATCATCGCGGTGGACCCCGTCGAGGGCACCGCGGTGTGGGCGTGGATCACCGACCCGACCTCGGAGTTCCCGGTACCTCTGGTGGGTCACCGCAGCATCGACGGAACTCGCATCCTCGTCGGACTCGGCACGGCCGATGCGGGCCTCCCAGAACGGTGGGTACTGCTGTCGGAAGAGAACGGTCAGCCGGTGGCGGCGCTGGCACAGGGCATCGGCGACGCCGCCGTCCTAGGTTGGCACGACGACGACCGGGTGATCGCCATCGTCGGCGAGATCGGCGATGTCGCCCTGATCGATCCCGTCACCGCCACCAGCGTCCAGACGACGATGCCGGTGGAGGGCGAGCCGGCCGGGCTGTGGCCGGTGGGTGACGGCGAGCACATCCTCGTCGGTGACGATCAGGGACTGGTGCTCGCCACGGTCGGTGACATCGAACGAAGGGCGCTCACCACCTCGTGTGGTGCCGCGATCGTGGCCGATATGGGATGGAGCGACGCCTGAGCCGAGCTCGGATCAGTCGTCGTCGTCCTCAGACTTCTTCTTGGTCTTTGCCTTCGACTTCGCCTTGTCCTTCTTGGCCTTGCCGGACTTGGGCATCGCCGGGATCGAGGTATAACGCGACACGTCGGCTCCGTCGCCCCCTTCAGGATCGAAGGCGATGAACCCCTGGGGACGGTGGATGGTGCGCGAGCCCTGGGGGGTGCCCATGATCTCGGCGACGTCGTCGCCCGAGATGGTCTTGCGATCCACCAGCACGCCGGCAAGCCGCAGCACGTGCTCACGATGCTCCTCGAGGAGCGCGTACACCTCGTCGTAGAGGGTTTGCAGCTTGCGCTCCACCTGGGGACCGAGGGAGCGCAGCACCCGGTCGGTGGGATCCGGCCCGGCACCGACGGCCGACTGGGAGAGCCCGAGGAACGACGACAGCTGATCGCCCATCCCCCACACCCCCTCCATGGCAGCGGCGGTGCGGGTGGCGGCCATGAGATCCCCGGTGACCCCGGACGAGTTGTCGTGGCCGAAGAAGAGCCGCTCGCCGGCGAGGGAGGCGAGCGAGGTCTTGATGTCGGCCTCCTTCTCGGAGCGCCACGCCGTGAAGCGATCTTCGATCGGGATGTTGGAGACAAAGCCGCCTGTGTCACCACGCCGCTCGATGGTCACGATGTCGATGGCGGCATGGGTGCGCAGTAGATGGGCGGCGACCGCGTGCGACGCCTCGTGGATCGCCACCGCCCAGCGCTCCCGCACCACGTACTCGTGGTCGTCGGGGGGACCGAACTGCTTCAGGGCCTTGGCGTGCCACACGTCGGCAAAGGTGACCTCCTCGCGTCCCTCACGGATGGCGTGGATGAGCGCCTCATTGACGAGGTCCTTGATCTTGGCTCCGGAGAAGTACGGGGTGGTGACCGCCACCTTCTCCACCTGCTCGGGAGTCAGGCTGTGGCGGACCTTGGAGAGATACCCCTCGAAGGTGCGCAGCCGCCCGTCCTTCGACGGATACCCCACCTTGTACATGCGATCGATGCGGCCCGGTCGCAACAGCGCCGGGTCGAGGGCGCCGGGCATGTTCGTCGCCATCATGATGAGGATGCGGTACTTCGGCGGGAGCTTTGGCTTCATCCCCAGGATGCGGCGAATCCGGTTGGTCAGGCCCCGCGGCTTGGTGAGACCGGAGATCTCGGTGAGCAGGGCCTGCAGCGTGCCCATGCCACCCCCGCCCATGCCGGCCCCCATCACGACGCGATCGACCAGGCCACCTCGCGGGGCAGCATCGGTGTCGGGATGAGCGCCCAGTGCCTCGAGCAGCGAGTGTTGGGTAGCCGGGCTGAGGTATGAGAACCCGTTGCAGGATGCGAGGTAGTCGCCCAGCGTGCCCTCAGCAGGCGGCGTGCCCCCGAGCGAGCCGCCGCGGCTTCCCAGGGAGTCGGCCTCGTCGAAGAACACCACCACACCGCCGTGCTTCAGCGACAACTTCCGCAGCTTGCGGAACAGGCGCTTGACCTTGAGGATCCCGACCCCGAAGAACATCTGGATGAAGGCGCCCGGGTCGACGAAGACGAACGGCTTGCCCACCTCTCCTGCGATGGCCTCGGCGATGAGGGTCTTGCCGGTACCCGGTGGGCCCCACAACAGGATGCCGCCGGGGATGTATCCACCTTTGGCCTCGATCTCATCCGGCTTCTCCAGGAAGGCGATGTTCTCCTTGATGTGGGAGAGCACGTGGTCCTGACCCCACACCCGGTCGAACCGGGTCTCGATGTCCTCGGGGAACACGATGTCGATGCCGCCCCGGGAGAGGAACCAGAAAATCGCCACGAACTGGAACATCACCAACGCCCCGTAGAAGGCGAACTGGAGGATGATGGGGAGCAGGTCCAAGAAGATGTCCGGGGCCCGGATGATCGCCTCGGTGGGCGATGCGATGTCGTCGCGCAACAGCATCGCCAGGTAGGCGTAGATGACGATCAGCACGGCCCACTTGAACACCCGCCGCACCCGGAACCGCGTGAAATCGCCGAAGCGCTTCGTCACCTGGCGATCGGTGCCGGCGAAGATGCGATCCGCCCACAGCCGGTTGTAGGCCGCCCAGTGCTCGCTCACCAGGTAGTGGATCTGGCGGAGCACCTCGACAGCGAGCAGGGCGAGAAGGATCCGGCCCAGCGTGGTGGCGGCGAAGTCCCGGAACGCATCGCCGCTGGTGACGAAGGGATCGTTGACGTCCTTCCAGATGAAGAACGCCGAGACGATCATCAGGAACATCCCGACCTTGATCCGGTCGAAGAAGGGTGCCTTGCGCCGCTTGCCGGTGGTGGTCATCGGGTGTTGACCAGCCACGAGTCGACGATGTCGACGATCTCCTCGACGTGTTCGTTGAAGCACGCCACCGAGCAGCCCACGGCGATCGAGTACATCTCCTCCACTTCCGGGTCGGTGACGCTGATGAAGAAGACCGCGGTGTCGATGCCCGTGACCGAGTCGTTGTAGGCCACCAGCAACTGGACGCCATCGAAACCCTCGCCCAGGGAGATGTCCTGCTTCAGTTCCTCGCTCGCCACGGCCTGTCCGTGATACGGCACCACCAACTCGGCGAGCCAGTACCGCGAGATCGCATCGCGCTGCGAGGCGGGGATGGTGCGCACCACCGCGGAGCCCACCGGGTAGGAGGCATCCGACACATTGGCATCCGGGACTCCGGCATCGCGGCTGGTGCCCTGGAACACCACCCGACTCGCCACCGGCAGGGTCAGGTCCGAGGTCTGGGTGACGAACGGGGTCTCGGTCACCCCCTCGAGGTCGGACGACTGGAACACCGACCAGTCGGAAGGCACCTGGAAGAACATGCTCGGCGGATCACCCGAGTCTCGCACCGAGATCAACCCGGAGTCCGCCGAAGAACCGCACGCCGCAGCCACGAGGAAGGCGCCCAGGACCGCAGCAAGGCGACGAAGCATGGCGGGACGGTAGTAGAAGCGAGCGCTGAAGGGAACGCGTGTCGCCGTGAGTTGTCGCGGGGACAGCAGACAGCAGACAGCAGACAGCGCGTGGGTCTGCAATCTGCCATCTGCCATCTGCCATCGGGGTATCGGGCATCGGGCATCAGGCACCGGTAGCCTCCCCCAATGCCTTTCACCTCCTTCCGCACGTGCCCACTGTGTGAGGCGACGTGCGGGCTCGAGATCACCGTCGACGACGGGCGGGTCACCCGGATCCGCGGGGATCGCGACGATGTCTTCTCCAGAGGGTTCATCTGCCCCAAGGGTT
>CAYYIA010000101.1:0-6662 GCA_964471875.1 uncultured Acidimicrobiia bacterium | reverse complement strand
CGTCGACTCCCCCAAGAGCCCCCCTCCCCCCTTCGGGGTACTCCCCCCTGCGGGGGGAGAAACGGGAAGTCACAGGCTTCTTCGCGCCTCGGCTTCGCCGTCGTGGATCTCGCCGGTGCGGATGAAGCCGCGGCCCTCGTAGAACGGGGCCGGTGAGCCCTTCCCGTCGACCCAGCTGACCCGGATCCCGGGGTAGCCGCGGCGACGAACCTCGTCGTCAACGAGATCGAGCGCGAGCGATGCGATTCCGCGCCGCTGGTGCATGCGATCGATGAGGAGACGCCACAGGTAGGCATCCTTGGCGGTGTCGTGGGGAAGGGCCACCATGACGAAGCCGGTGATGACGCCATCCGCCTCGATCGCCCGAAACCACGGCACCGAGGTGGCGTCCTCGGGCCGAATCAATGCTTGCGCCAGCGACCGCGGCACCGGCGCCACGAACGACTCCTGGGTCTTGTGGGTCGTGAGGCCGTACACCGCGGCGAAGTTCTCAGTGGTGACCTCGACGAGACGCACCTCGGTTGGACGGGTCCGCGGGCGGTTCCGCCACGCCTCCCAGTCCTCGCGGGTCATCCCGTAGATCCAGTCGTCGGAGTTCTCATCGCCGACCCAATACGAGCCACGCGTGTGGCCCTCGAAACGCATTCCGATACGTTCGAGCACCATGGCCGAGGCGAGGTTGTCGGGGTGGAGCATCCCGAACACGCGGGTCACCCCGATGGTCTCGAAGAGATAGACGACGAGGGCCGACGCCGCCTCCACCGCGTACCCCTTGCCCCAGTGCTCCCGAGCCAAGGTGTAGCCGATCTCGGCGGTGCGGCACTGCCAGGAGAGATGGAGCGCGAGATCACCCAAGGGGGAGTCGGTTGCGGGATCGGCAATCGTGGCCATCCACCATTGGTCGTTCTCCGGGCCATCCATGGCGGTGACTCCGGCGACGAGACGCTCTGCGGACTCGCGCGCATAGGGCAGCGTCCAGTTCTGCCAGCGAGCCACCTCGGGATCGTTGCGCCGCTGGAACAAGGCTTCGAGGTCGTCGGGCCGCATCGGGCGGATGAGCAGGCGGGAGGTGCGGATTGGGGTGAACATCACCACCCGACGCTACCCGGCGGAAGCATCTCCGCGATGCGCCCACTCCCGTGCCATCACCGCCTCAGCATGAAGCCGTCGGCACTCCTCGCGCGTGCGGGTGATGGCGGAGCCGAGGCGGTCGAGCAGGCCAGTGTCATCGACGCGATGTCCCGCCGCCTCGCGAGCCTCGATCTCCTCGCGCTGTGCGAGCAACGCGGCCAGGTGATCCTCGGCGCGACGACAGGCCTCGGCGCGTGCCGCGGCCACCTCAGCCCACCAAGCCGGCGTGTACAGGGATCCGGCAGGGACCGCGTGTTCCGGGTGAGGCGAATCACTGGATCGACAGACCGGGCACTGACCATCGACGGACTGCAGCACCGATCCGCACGAACCGCAGGGCGGCAACCTCGACTCCTCGAGTGATCGCCGCGACGGTACCGCGGCGACCACGACGGAGAGGCCTCCTGCGCGGTATATCTTCGCAATGCGCTCAAGGATCGCGCATGGCCCGGCGCGTTTGGCGTATTGCGCCGAGCGGCGGTCTCGGTCCCGGACCCCGAGCCATCCAACTCGATCCGACGCGAGCCGCGGGACTGGCGAATTGCGGGAGCCGGCCGCCAGGACGGCGACCCCTCAGCTGCGTTTTGCGATGATCGCGGCGATGCCTTGTTTGATCTCGTCGATCTCTTCGGCGACACCGGAGAATTCGGGGCCGAACATCACGATCAAGCGGACATCGGTGGTGGCGGTCACGGTGGCGTTGCGGTGCTTGCCGGTGACCACACCCATCTCCCCGAACACCTCACCCGGACCGAGGTCGGCGATAGTGCGGCCGTCGGCGGTGACCCGAACCGAGCCGTCGAGCACGATGCACACCTCGCGGGCCATCTCACCCTGGGACATGATCACCGATCCCGCCTTGAGCGTGGTCTCGTCGGCGTGGCGAGCCACCAACTCGAGCTGGCGCTTCGACAGCGGAGTGAAGAGTGGAATGCTGCTGAGTTCGGATACGTCCACGAGTCGCCCCTTCTCGAAAGCCGCCGGAACGCTACCAGGGCCTCCGGCCGCCCTGCGGGCGGCTGCGAGTTCGCCGGGAACCGTGCGGGTTCCTTGGCGAACTCGGGGCCGCTGGCGACACGCAACAGTCCCGCAACGACCAACGCCCCGGTGGGCGCCGGGGCGTTGGTGGTGGTGCGCAGGAGACGCACTCAGGGTGAGGTGACGACCATCCCGAAGTAGAACAGCTGACCACCGACGTTCACCGTCACCGTGAACGCCTCGTTCAACGGAGCGCCGGAGAAGAACACCTGCTTCTCCCACCCGCCTTCGGCGCCTGCGGTCGTACTGGCACCGCCATAGGCGCTGGTGATGACGATCGAAGTGCCGGCCGGTGCCGTGCCGAAGTACACGTCGAACGGCGGGTTCTCACTGCACGACCCGTACACGTTGTCTGCCGTCTTGGTGACCTCCGCCTCCTGGTACCACGAGGTGAAGTCGAAGCTGCCGTAGTAGGCGCCGTTCACCTTGATCGTCACCGGGAAGGGCACACCCGCCGGGGGCAGCGAGGTGAACCAGAGCTTGAGGTGGCCCGAGCCGGTGCCCGACGTGGTGACCGAGGCCGACCCGTAGTCGGAGTGCAGGGAGATCACGGTGCCCGTGGGGGCCCAGAACTCCACCTTGGCATACGGATCCGCACTCTCGCTCTCGGTGACGATCGGCGTCACCGTCGTCTCGGCGGCCTCACCATCGAAGTGCGATGTGAAGTTGTATGTGCCATACACCGCCCCGTTCACCTTGAGGGTGACCGGGAACGTGACATCGGCGGGCGGCAGCGGCGAGAAGTACAGCTTGAAGTACACCTCACCCGACGAGCCGACGACCATGTCCGCCGAGCCGTACTCGCTCAGGGCGACCAGCACGGTGCCCGCCGGAGCGCTCCCGTGGAACTTGATCCACGGCGACGACTCCCACGACTCGGTGTTGTACTGGCTGATGCTCACGCCGTCGGGGTCCGGGTCGTAGTTCGAGGTGAAGTAGTAGGTGCCGTAGTACTCGTGGTCCACGGACAGCGTGATGGGGAACTTCAACCCGGCCGGGGCTCCGGTGAACCACAGCTTCAGGTTGAACTCGCCCGACTCGCCGACCTCGAGGTCCTCCGAGCCATAGGCGCTCTGGACCAGGATGTGGGTGCCGGGGGTCGCGGTGCCGATGAACCGTGTGTACGGATTCGCCGACGACGAGCTGGTGCCCTCCTGGTGGACGGCGAACTCGATGGTGCCGTCGAAGAGCGAGGTGAACGAGAAGGTGAAGCTCTCATCGCCGACGGTGACGAGCACCGGGAAGGCCTCGCCCGCAGGTGCGCCGGTGAAGAACACCTTCAGGTACCACTCCCCCTCCTCCCACGCTTCGCCCGAGGCGGAGCCATAGGCCGAGGTGACGGTGATCTCGGTGCCCGGAGGCGCGGTGCCGAAGAACTTCTCGAACGGCGTCGGTGAGTCACTGGACCCGTAGGTTTGATGGGCGGTGATCTCCACGTTCATCGGATCCCACAGCCAGGTGAAATGGAACTCGTGGTCGACGTCGCCGACGCTGAGCGTCACCGGGAAGGCGACGCCGGTGGGCGCCCCCTCGAAGAAGACCTTGAGATCGAACTCACCCGACTCGCCCACCACGGTGTCGGCGGAACCGAAGTCCGATGTCGCCACCACCACGGTGCCCGGTGCAGCCTTTCCGAAGAACCGGGTGTAGGGCTCGATGGCCGTGGAGGTGCTGTTCTTCTGATACACCCCGGGCGCGGCGACGCCGCCGTCGTGTTCGGGGAGCACGACGAGCTGGCCGTCGGGGATCTCCGGGTCGGGGATGGTGCTCGGATTGATGGTGGCGGTGTCGTCACCCCGATCCGTGTCGGGGAGCATCGAGGCGACGGCCATCGAGGCGAAGGCGATCGCCAGCGCGCCGGCGAGACCGGCGATCAGCGACACGCGATGGCGCCGGGTCACCACCGGCAGCTCCACCGGGGTCACCAGGACGACGCTGCCCTGCAGACCACGAACCGCATGACGGGCGCGGGTGTCGATACTCATTGCTGGACCTCCCACCTCTCATCCAACCGGCGGGCGAGACGTTCGCGCCCCTTGTGGAGATGGACCTTCACCGTGTTCGTCGAGCACCCGAGGATGCGGCCGATCTCCGAGATGGAGCGATCCTCCAGGTAGTGCAGCGCGATCACCTGGGACTGCCGCTTCGGTAGGGCCCGCACCGCCTTCCAGAAGTCGGCGTCCTCGGCGGCGAGCGAAGGCAGGTATTCGTCGCGCGGCTTGAGCCGCGCCAGAGCACCGGCCTCCCGCACCTTGGTGCGGAATGCCGACACCGCCAGGTTGGACACGACCCGGCGCACCCACGACTCGGGCTGCTCGTAGTACGCCACCCGCTCCCATTGGCGATGGGCGGCAAGGAAGGCGTCCTGGGCGATGTCCTCTGCGGCGAGGCGGCTTCCGGAGAGGGCATAGGCCAATCCGACCACGGCGCGGTATTCGCTCCGATAGAAGGACTCGAAGTCGGGCACGGCCCGAATCGAGCGGAGGTGGCTGGGCTCCTCCTCCGTTGTCCGTTCGATCATCGGTCTCCGCCTCAAGGGCTGAACGGTCATCTCAGGGGGTTACTCGCTGGAGGGAGGGCATAGGTTTATCCGATTTCGGCATTTCGAGAGGAAATGTTGAAGGGACTAGTCAAGCGCGGATGCCGGGTACCGGGTAGCGGAGGCACGAATGCCAGCTGGCAGATGGCGACTCAGCCGGTTCGTCCTAGTTGGAAGGTGATCTCCAAACCGCTGGCGGCAATACCTGACGATGAAATGGCGGCCAGGTAGCCGCCGGTATCGATCGATCCGGTACGCCGGTCGGGATCGGTCACCGGGTCGGGAACCCAGAAGGTGGTGGTGACCCCGGACACAGGACTCATGGGAAACCCGAATTCGAGGGGAACCGCGGTGCCATCGATGATGGCGACACCGGTGAAACTGAACGAGGTGCCCTGCATCTGGGGGGCGAATCCGCAGCCGGTGAAGATGCCCGAGATCGTGGCTGTCCCGAACCCGTGGGCGTCGGCGGAGTGCATCTCGGCGGAGAACTCGAGGGTGTATGAACCCGAGGTCACGGCGCCGTTTTCGATCACGAACTCGGCGGGGAACGTTCCCGACTCGCGGCGGCCAACGACACCATCACCGGAAAGCAACAGGTAGGAGGCGGAGAACTGCCCGCTCCAGGTTCCGTCGGTGAATCCGCCGTCGGAGCGGGGAATCCTCACGGTATAGGTGATCGACCCTCCGCCGGCCTCGCCGCCGGCGATCGCCAGGTCACGGGTGCCCTCCTCCAGGCCGGGGTCGACCGCACCGTCGACGCCGCACCGGCATCCCCCGGGCTCGAGGCAGAACTCCCGGCTGAGCGAGCCCGACCACGCGATCGCATCCTTGTCGTAGAACTGCAGGGTGCCGACGTCGGCATCGGCGAGCACCTGCACTCTGGTCCCGCCGACGAGTTCGACCAGGATCGGGTCGCCCTTGGCGTAGCCGCCGGAACCCGACTCGAAGGTGAACGCGGTGCCCTCGTCGACGACTCGCGGAACCCTGACTCCCCCAGCCGGGACCTGAGGGTCGCTGAAGTCCCACGACCCGCCGATCTGGGGGATTCCGGGAGCGCTGTCGCGCCGCACCGGCGAACTGGCGACACGATTCAGCACCGCCGCCGGATCGAGACCGAGGGCAGCGATGGCACCGGCCCCACTGCTGCCGAGCATGGCTCCGATCGCGGGGGCCGGATCCACCCCCATCGACTCGATCACCCAATACAGACCGACAGCGGTGTAGTCGAGGCCGAAGACCGACCCGGAGTTGGCCAGCCATCCGCCGAAGTGACCTTCGATACCCTCGTCGATGCCCCCGATCTCGGCTCCCGCCCACTCCGCCGAGCCCTCGACGATCCAGTCCTCGCCGCCATACACGGCGCCGAGACTCGGAGCGAGGTGGAACTGGAAGCAGTGGAACACCTCATGCGCCACGGTGGTGGCGGTGGGGGTGTCCTCGGGAGGAAAGACGACCACACACTCGTCGGGCGTTCCGCTGAGGGCGACCTCGCCACCACGCAACGGCAAGGTCATTCCGGCGATCCGGCGACCATCGCGGCTCCCCAACTCCATTCTCAGAGCGACGATGGGATATGGCAGGTCGGCCCCCACCCGGGCTGCGATCGCGGCTCGGAGCGGGTCGACCACCGCCTGGAGTGCCGGGTCCTCGGTCTGGGCGGCAGCACGGAACGTCTTCACTCCCGGAAAGCCCAGGTAGGCGGCGATGCGCTGCTGCTGGTCGGGCGTGAACCCATCCCAATGGGCGAGGACGTTGCGCGCCGCCATGGTGCCGTCCGTCGACCGCGAAGCGAACCGGGTCTCATCGGCACCGGGCACCGGGCCGAAGACGGCGGCGAACAGGTCGAGGGCGGCATCCGCCGGAAGCGAGCCGCCGTTGGCGATGCGGAGGTCGGCAAGGTCGGCGTCGAGGCCGGTCAGGCCCGAGGCGCCTTCGGCGATCGACGAGGGTG
>CAYYIA010000100.1:4233-6671 GCA_964471875.1 uncultured Acidimicrobiia bacterium | reverse complement strand
TCGGCCCGTTCGAGCACCACTCCAATGAACTGCCATGGCGCGAGTCGATCGCCGAGGTGGTCGTCATCCCCGAGGACGCCGACGGGCACGTCGACCTCGCCGCGCTCGAGTCGGCTCTGACCGCCTACGCCGATCGACCGCTGCGCATCGGATCGTTCTCCGCCGCCTCCAATGTCACCGGGATCACCACGGATACCGCCGCGGTCTCCTCGCTGCTCCACCGCCACGGGGCGTTGTCGTTCTGGGACGTCGCCGCTGCGGCGCCGTACGTGGGTATCACGATGGGGTGCGTCGATCCCGACGACGCCCTCTCCTACAAGGACGCCATCTTCATCAGCCCCCACAAGATGATCGGCGGCCCGGGAACCCCCGGTGTGCTGGTCGCCCGCAGGGAGTTGTTCGCCAACCGGGTGCCCGCGGTGCCGGGAGGCGGAACCGTCGCCTACGTGAACCCCGCCGAGCACCGCTACGTGGACGACATCGAACGACGCGAGGAGGGCGGCACCCCCAACATCATCGGGGCGGTTCGCTGCGGGATGGTCTTCGCCCTCAAGGAGGCGGTGGGCACCGAGACGATCCGCGAGCGCGAGGAGTCGTTCATCCGGCGGGCGATCGCCTCCTGGTCGGCCAACCCTCATATCACGATCCTGGGCAATCCTGATGCCGATCGCCTCTCCATCGTGTCGTTCGTGATCGAACACGGCGGCAAGCGCCTTCATCACAACTTCGTGGTGGCCCTGCTCAACGACCTGTTCGGCATCCAGAGCCGGGGCGGCTGCTCGTGCGCGGGTCCCTACGGCCATCGTCTCCTGGGCATCGACATCGAGACGAGCCACGAGTACGAACGGGAGATCGCCCGTGGCTGCGAGGTGATCAAGCCGGGGTGGGTCCGGGTCAACTTCAACTACTTCATCAGCGAGGAGACCTTTGCCTTCATCCTCGAGGCGGTACAGCTGGTGGCGGATCACGGATGGCGCCTGCTCCCCCACTACACCTTCGATTCGGCGACGGCCCTGTGGCGCCACGTCGATCGCGATCCACACGACGTCGTCGGGCTCGACGAGATCGAGTTCATGCCCGCCGGGTTAGCGTATCCGGACCGGCGCCGCACGGCACCGGAGTCGGCGCTCGCCGACCACCTCGCCGAAGCGCGCCGCATCCTCGGCGAGGCCGGCCCAGCCACTCAGGTCGCTCGAATCCCGATGAGCGACGACTTCGAGAAGCTGCGGTGGTTCCCGTTGCCGGAGGAACTGCAGCGGGAGTTGCTCGGCTCATAGGACTGCCCCCCGGCGCGGTCACGGCGTACGATTGCTCGGTCCCAGGGAGCTTTCCGATGGAACTCACCTCGACAGCGTTCAACCACGAATCCCGCATCCCCACGAGGTACACCTGCGACGGAGCCGAGGTGTCGCCACCCCTGCACCTTTCGGGGATTCCACCGGAAGCGAAGACGCTCGCCCTCGTGGTCGAAGATCCCGACGCCCCCGGCGACACGTGGGACCACTGGATCGCCTACGACATCGAGGTCACTTCATCGATCCCGGAGGGCGTGGCCACCCTGGGAACGGCGGGGCGAAGCACCGGGGGCACCCTGGGCTACGAGAGTCCCTGTCCCCCGAGCGGGTCACATCGCTATCGGTTCACCATGTACGCCGTCGACACCCGCCTCGGACTGGCCTCCGGTGCCGACAAGCCGACCGTGCTCGCCGCCTTGGAGGGACACGTGCTCGCCACGGCCACCCTGCTCGGTCGGTACTCGCGATGAGCCGCGAGCGCAACGTCCTGGGAGGCGACCTCGAATCATGTGGGACGGACCCGATGACCGGCTGGCATCGCGATGGCACCTGCGCCACCGGCCCGGACGATCGCGGCAGCCACACCGTCTGCGCAGTGATGACGGCCGAGTTCCTCGCCCATCAGCGCAGCATCGGCAACGATCTCAGCACCCCGGCGCCGCAGTACCGCTTTCCCGGCCTGGTGCCGGGCGACCGCTGGTGCGTCACCGCAGGAAACTGGTTGCGCGCCCACCACGACGGCATGGCGGCTCCCGTGGTCCTTGCCTCCACCCACACCCGCGCCCTCGAAATCATCCCGCTCGATGTGCTGCGAGAGCACGCGGTGGACGTGCCGGATGATCCGGGGGGGTTGACGAGTTAGCAATTGGCAGCTGGCGATTGGCAATGGGCAAGACGCGTCTGTGGTCGTGCGCGCCTGGCCAATTGCTGATCGCCAATTGCCAATTGCGGTGCTCCCCCCGTCCACTGTGGTTTACTCCCCGTACGAACGCGACGCGGCCCGAATCGCGGGTGTCCGGAAGGACCTCGAACATGGCAGGGATGTCCGGCTCGACGATGTGGATCGTCACCCCGCGGCGCCGCCTCGATCCCGGGGTCCGAACATGAGCGCTGACTCCTTTCACGGCGACACCGTGCCGCGAC
>CAYYIA010000100.1:0-4133 GCA_964471875.1 uncultured Acidimicrobiia bacterium | reverse complement strand
TCCCGGGGTCCGAACATGAGCGCTGACTCCTTTCACGGCGACACCGTGCCGCGACCTGGCCGTCGACGCCAGCACGTGTGGGTGGTGCTCCCGGCGTACAACGAGGAGAAGTCGCTTCCCGCGCTCCTCGAAGCCTTCGACGAGTCGATGTTCGAAGCGGGCATTCCCTATCGGATCGTCGTGATGGACGACGGTTCCACCGATGGCACCGGCGCTGCCGCCCAGGCGGCCGCTGATCGTCTCGGCATCCCATTGCTACTCGAACGCCACCCCCGCAACCTCGGTCTGGGTATGACGCTTCGAGATGGTTTGGTCAAGGCCTCCGAGCTCGCCGCCCCCAAGGACCTCATCGTCACCATGGACGCGGATAACTCCCATCGTCCGGAGTTGATCCTGCGGATGGTGCACCTGGCACGTGAGGGATATGACGTGGTCATCGCCTCGCGCTACCGGCCGGGGAGTCGAGTGCGGGGAGTGTCCTTCCTTCGGCGCGCCATCTCCTACTGGGGAAGCTGGCTGTTCCGCATCGTGTTTCCGATCCCCGGCGTCCGGGACTACACCTGCGGCTATCGCGTGTACCGGGCCGACGTCCTCCAACGCGTGCTCGAGCGCGATGGCGCCGACTTCTTCGATCAAGAAGGATTCCAGGCGATGGTGGACATCCTGCTCAAGCTTCGCCGGGAGGACCTGCTCTTCACCGAAGTCCCGTTCATCCTCCGCTACGACCTGAAGGAGGGTGAGAGCAAGATGCACTTGGGCTCCACCATCCGGGGCACCCTCGCCCTGATGGTGCGCCGGCGCTTCAGCCGGCACTAAGAAAGGCACCGCCGTGACAGCGTTCGAGCAACCGTATTTCGAGAACGCCTACCACGACTACGCCGCGCAGAACCCACGGCGCAAACTCGCCTTCTACGCCCGCACCATCGAGCGTCATGCGGGGGCGTCGCGACCGATCGACCTGCTCGATCTCGGCTGCGGGCTCGGTCGCTTCGTCGGCTTCCTCGCCGAGCGCGGCGGGTACCGGCTCCATGCCACCGACCTGTCCCACTTCGCCGTCGAGCAGAACCGGAAACGCCACCCCGGCGTCGACTTTCGCGTGGCACCCGCAACCGACCGGCCGTACCCCGATCACAGCGTCGACGTCATCACCGCCATGGACGTGATCGAACACGTCCCCGACGTAGCGGCCGTCGGCGATGCCATTTGGGCACAGCTTCGACCAGGCGGTCTGTTCGTCTTCGTCGTACCCGTGTACGACGGGCTCTCAGGTCCGGTCATTCGGAGACTGGACCACGATCCCACCCATGTCCACAAGCAACCCCGGTCGTTCTGGATCGCATGGGCGAGCGAGCAATTCGAGGTGCTCGAATGGCGCGGCATCCTGCGCTACCTGCTCTTCGACCGGTTCTACCTGCACTGGCCGACGCGCTGGGCACGCAAACACACCCCGGCGATCATCGTGGTGGCGCGCCGACGGGCGACCCGCTGACCGCTACCCGACCACCCTCCCCCGCCACGCCGGCGGTTTCGGCCTTCCCGCATGGAGCAGCAAGATCGTGGCGTGCTCGCGGTAGTGGCTGAGCACGGCACCGAGATCCCACCCGTCGAACAGCCCGGGGCGCTCCGGATCACCCGAAGCCGGAATCTTCCGGATGGATGCCAACAACTGGCGATGGGCGGCCTCGTACTCCCTGCGGGCTTGGTCCGGGGCCACCCCCTTCCACTCGGCGTGGATGGCGTCATTGAACTTCTGCCAGTCGGAGGGGCCGGTTCGGGGCCGGCGCGCCACGACTGCGGAGTAGCGGCGCTCCCAGGCCGCCAGGTGCACCAGATGCTCTCCCAGGGTCCAACCCCCGCCTACCTGGCGCCGCAGGTCGGAGTCGCGATCGAGGGAGAGATCGAGCTCCTCGAGTACGAGACCGAACCGGGCACGGCGATCGCGCAACTTGTGGAGGTACTCGTCGCGAAGCATCGCCCCAGGCTACGCGGCGACGGGCCGCTCCGACCCCTCCCCGCATCCCGTAGTCTGCCGGGCAAGGAGATAGCCAGGGAGTGACGGCAACCGCGACGATCGCCCCAACCCGGCCCCCGCAGCGGGGGTGGCGCTACCACCTGCGCCATCAGACGGGCTGGTCGCGACTCCACATGATTGCCAGCCTGGCGGTCAATCTCTTCTTCTTCATCGGCACCATCGCGGTGCTCACCTCGTTTGGGTGGAGCCGGGTCTGCCCCGAGGACGCCACCCGCCTCGAGTGCTCCCCCTCCGACCCTCTCGCCGCTGGACTGACCTCGAAGGGTCTGACCCAGGTCCTCACGATTTCCCTGGTGACCGGTCTGGTCGTCGCCATTGCTGGGTTCATCACCTATCGCCGCATGCCGACGAAGTCGGCGCGCGAGGCGGTGATCAATGCCTCGGTGCTCGCCACCCAGCCGGTGATCCTGGCGGCCCTGGTGCTGTGGTTCCAGGGCACCGACGTGGACCGCTTCGCCCGCAACTTCCTCAACTTTTCCCTGATCGGACAGCGTGCCGGCGTCGCCTGGGACGACATCACTGCCAACTTCGGTTCGGTGCTCTCCACGGCCGCGATCTGGGGCGCGCTCGCCGGCGGCCTCACCGCCGCCTACTGCCGCCTGCGCAAGCTGCGCATGCGCACCGCAGTGATCGCCGCGATCACCGGTGTTGCACTCGGCTCGATCTGGGGAGTCATGAACCTCGCCCGCGTGCCCTCGTTCATCAAGGGCGCCCAGAACACGCTGGTGCTATCCGCTGCGGGAGCCGCGCTGGGGTTCGGGCTCGGCCTCGTCCTGGCGCTCTTCACCATGTCCAAGCGTGCGGTGGTCCGAGCGCCGGCACGGATCTACATCAACTTCTTCCGCGGGACACCGCTCATCTGGCAGGTCTCGTTCGCCGGCATCGGACTGGTCCCGGGACTGCGCCTCCCCCTCGACATGTACACCATCGCCATCCTGGTCCTCGGGCTCAACCTCGCCGCCTACTCGGCGGAGGTGTACCGGGCAGGGATCCAGTCGTTGGAGCGCGGCCAGATCGAGGCGGCGCGCACCGTGGGCCTCAGCTACTTCCAATCGATGCGATACGTGGTCGTGCCGCAGGCGATTCGCCGCGTGATCCCGCCGCTGCTCAATGAGTTCGTCATCCTCATCAAGGACACGTCGCTGGTTTCGGTGCTTGGCCTCACCTTGGCGGAGAAGGAGCTCCTCGGCATCGCCCGCGACCTCTATGGCTCCACCTACGACGCCACGGCGTGGATCGGGGCCGCCATCGGATACCTCATCATCACCATCCCCATGATCCGTGTCGTGAACATCATCGAACGCCGGCTCCGCAGCGGCCTGACCAGCGTGATCGGATAGGGGACGGGATGAACACCGATGGCACGCTGATCCGCCTCGACGGGATCCACAAGTGGTTCGGCACCAATCACGTGCTGCGCGGCATCGACTTGGGCATCACCCCTGGTGGTGTGGTGGTGGTGATCGGACCCTCCGGCTCCGGGAAGTCCACTCTGCTGCGCACCATCAACCTCCTCGAGGAGCCCACCGAGGGCAAGGTGTTCTTCGATGGCGTCGAATTGACCGACATCCGCACCGACCTCAATGAGGTCCGCACCCACATGGGGATGGTGTTCCAGCAGTTCAACCTCTTTCCCCACCTCACGGCCATGGGCAACATCACGCTGGCACTCATCAAGGTGCTGAAGCTCTCCAAGGAGGAGGCGGAGGAGCGTGCCCGGGAGCAGCTGCGTCATGTCGGTCTCGCCGAGAAGGAAGCGTCATACCCCTCGCAGCTCTCCGGGGGCCAACAGCAGCGCGTCGCCATCGCCCGGGCGCTGGCCATGAAGCCGAAGGCGATGCTGTTCGACGAGGTGACCTCGGCGCTCGACCCGGAACTCGTGGGCGAGGTGCTCACCGTGATGCGTCGCCTCGCCTCCGAAGGCATGACCATGGTCGTGGTCACCCACGAAATGGGCTTCGCCCGCGAGGTGGGGACGCGGCTCATCTTCATGGACCACGGCTCGATCGTTGAGGACGGCGAGCCGCGACGCGTGTTCGCGGAACCACAGCACGAGCGGACCAAGGCGTTTCTGAGTCAGGTCTTGTGAGCGCAATGCGCA
>CAYYIA010000099.1:0-6678 GCA_964471875.1 uncultured Acidimicrobiia bacterium | reverse complement strand
CGGCACCGAACCGATCATGGCGAAGCCGAGGTGCATCGGCTGATGCGGGATCGGCTCACCCGGTGCGGGCAACACGACGCTGGCGATCTCGAACAGCGCGGCGTCACCGGCGTGCCGGGCGACGTTGACGCGCAGACCCTCGAGGAGGCCGGGAAGCAGTGTCGTCCGCAACACCGCCAGTTCGTCGCTGAGGGGATTGCGAACCTCGAGCGGATGGCGTCGTGGATCGGCATCGCTCAAGCGCAGCCTGTCGAGATGCTCGCGCCCGATGAAATCGAAACTGAAGATCTCGGAATAGCCGGCACCGACCATGGCAGCCCGAACCGCCCGGCGCGTGCGCTCTCCCTCCGGGAGACCTCCACCTGGTCCATGCGGCAGCGTGGTCGGAATGTTGTCGAGGCCGTAGAGGCGGGCCACCTCCTCGACGAGGTCGGCGGGCCGGGTCACATCCGGGCGGTACGAGGGCACGGTCACCATCAGCGGATCATCCCCCGACACCGAGAACCCGAGCCGCCGCAGCAGCGTTCCGATCTCGAGTCCGAACAGGCGAACCCCCAGGAGCCGTTCGACCTCGCTCACCGCAAGCCCGATCGTCACCGGGTGATGGGGCCGAGGGTGTTCGTCGATGAGCTCCCCGAGCGGCGTGCCACCCGCCAGGCGGGCGATGAGCGCCGTGGCCCTCGCCGAAGCCACCGGCGGCAGCATGGGATCGACACCGCGCTCGAAACGGGCCACCGCCTCGCTGCGCAGCCCATGGCGCTTGCCGGTGAGCAGCACCCCGGTGGGCTCGAAGTGGGCCACCTCGACCAGCACTCGTGTGGTGGTCTCGGACACTTCACTGTCGCCGCCACCCATCACCCCAGCGAGTCCAAGGGCGACGGCGGGGCCGGAGATCACGAGATCCGCCGCCTCGAGGCGACGCGTCACACCGTCGAGGGTGGTGAGGGACTCACCGGCGGCGGCGCGGCGGACCACGATGGTTTCCTCGGGGATGCGATCGAGATCGAAGGCATGCAGTGGCTGGCCGGTCTCGAGCATCACGTAGTTGGTGATGTCGACGACATTGGAGATCGGACGCACGCCGGCCCCGCGCAATCGCATCCGCATCCACAGCGGCGATGGGCCGATCGTCACCCCGGTGATCTGGCGGGCGGTGAAGCGGGGACATCCCGCCGGGTCCTCGATGCGAATCCGTGCGACTCCTCCGGGCGCGGCAGGAGGGATTGCCGTGTCGATTGGACGGACATCGACGCCGAAGAAGGCACCGAGTTCGCGGGCAAGTCCGTGGATCGACATGGCATCGGGTCGGTTCGGGGTGACGGCCACGTCGAACACCACATCGGGGAGTCCCAGGATCCCGGCGACCTCGGTGCCCGGCTGCAGCCCGTCGTCGAGCAGCAGAATCCCGCCGCCTTCGTCGCTGATGCCGAGTTCCCGCTCCGAACAGATCATGCCCGGCGACCGCACCCCGCGGATGTCGCGTTCGCCCACATCGAGGCCACCCGCGAGGCGCGACCCCACCGAGGCGTACGGCACGGTCGCTCCGACGTCGAAGTTCCAGGCGCCGCACACCACCTCACGGCCTCCGGCGCCGTCGTCAATGGTGACGAGCCGCACCTTGTCGGCGGCGGGGTGGGGACGGATGGCGAGGACCTTGGCCACGACGACTCCGCGGAAGTCCGCGACCATCTCGTTCACACCCTCGATCTCGAATCCGAGGCCATCGAAGGTCGCCGCGATGACGCCCGGGTCCTGGGTCGGCAGATCGACGAACTCCTGCAACCAGCGCAGCGAAGCCTTCACGGGAACTGCCTCAGGATGCGGACATCGGGGTCGAAGAAGACCCGTAGCTCCGGGATCCCGTAGCGGATCAGTGCCAGCCGATCGATGCCCACCCCGAAGGCGAACCCGGACACGGCCCCAGGGTCGTAGCCCACCGCGGTGAACACGTTGGGATCGACCACGCCGCAGCCGAGCAGTTCGATCCAACCGGACTGCCGGCACACCCGGCACCCCGCCCCTTCGCAGGCGAAACAGTCGACATGCATCTCGGCAGAAGGCTCGGTGAAGGGAAAGAAGTGCGGCAGGAAGCGAACCCGGCGCCGTGAGCCGAAGAATGCCCGGGCGAAGTACTCCAGAGTCCCCTTGAGGTCCCCGAAGGTGATCCCCTCGTCGACCGCCAGGCCCTCCAGTTGATGGAACACCGGCGTGTGGGTCGCATCGATGGCGTCGCGCCGGTAAACCCGGCCCGGAACCACCACGTAGATCGGCGGTTGGTGCATCTCCATGAACCGCGCCTGTACCGGCGAAGTGTGGGTCCGCAACAGCACACCCTCCGGGTCGGGTCCGTGGTTGATGTAAAAGGTGTCGCTCTCCAACCGAGACGGATGCGTGGGCGGGGTGTTGAGGGCATCGAAGTTGTAATAGGCCGTCTCGACCTCGGGACCGGCGGCAACGGTGTATCCGAGAGCCACGAAGATGTCGACGGCCTCGTCCCAGACGGTCGAGAGCAGATGGGCGGTGCCCCGCGCCGGCGCCTTACCGGGAAGCGTCATGTCGAGCCACTCCTCGGAAAGCCGCGCCTCTCGCTCCGCCCCGGCGAGGCTGCGTCGTCGCTCCCCCGCCACGGCGGTCACGGCAGTGGTGACCTCGTGGACTGCGCGGCCCAGTTCACGCCGGATCTCGTCGGAGGCATCACGCAGGCTGCGACGCGCCTCGGTCACGGGTGCCCCGGGGCCGAGCGCCTCGGCCTCGAGGGCATCGACTTCGGCGACGGATCGGGCGGTGCGCAGGCGCACCAGGATCTCGTCTCCCAGGCGGCGAATGTCGGTCGGAACGGTCACGGGACCGCAAGGTTAGTGGCCGGGCCTGCGGCGCCCAGATACGCCACGATCGCGCCGGCGACGGCGGCGTTGAGGCTCTCCACGGCCCCGGTGTTCGGAATCGTCACCACCAGGTCGGCTGCGGCGACCACCTCGGCGGGGAGGCCATGAGCCTCGTTGCCGACCACGATGGCCGCTGCCGGCGGAAGCGGCCCCGGAACGACTCCGCCGCGGGCCACGGTCGCCACGAGGAGGCGTCCTCCGGCACGCGCCTCGTCGATGGTGTCGACCCGGCCGAGTGCCACCGAGAAGTGCGCTCCGGCAGCGCTGCGAAGCACCTTGGGCGACCACGGTTCGACGCACCCCGGTCCAGCGAGGAACCCGTAGCCAAACGCGGCCGCAACCCGGATCAGGGTTCCGCCGTTGCCCGGATCGGACACCCCCCAGGCGACGATGACCCTGCCGCCGGCGACATCCGCCGGTGGGGGCACGGAGATGACCGCCACCGGGCTCTGGGGCGTCTCGGTGGTCCCCAGGCGCCTCAGCGTGGCTTCGTCGACGACGACGAGGTCCCCGTGACCCGCGGCGGCGAGGTCGCGCCCGACCGCATCGCCTACCGCCACGAACACCGATCCCAGGTTCACCCCTGCCGCGACCGCAGCAGCCACGAGATGGGGACCCTCGAGGAGCGTGGAATGCGCCTCGGCGCGTCCCCGGCCACGATGCAGGCGCAACGCCTCGGCTACCGCCGGATGACGCGGGGAAACCGGTCGGTCAGCCGTTGGACTTCCCCGCAGTGGCCTTCACCAGGGCGGCAAAGCCATCGGGATCGGATACCGCCATCTCGGCGAGCATCTTGCGGTCGACCTCGACCTCGGCAGCCTTGAGGTCGGCCATGAGTCGCGAGTAGGTCGTCCCATGAAGCCGGGCAGCCGCATTGATGCGGCCGATCCAGATCTTGCGGAACTCGCCCTTGCGCGCCCGCCGGTCGCGGTAGGCATCCTGCATGGCGTTCATCACCTGCTCGTTTGCCGTCCGAAGCCGGCGACCGCGTGCCCCCTTGTAGCCCGAGGCGCGCTCGAGAATCTTGCGGCGCTTCTTCTGGGCGTGCACCGAACGCTTGATCCGTGCCATGACTCCTCCTAACGACCGAGCATCCGGCCGACACGCTCGGTGTCGGCATGGGACACGGCGGCATCGCCCTTGAGCCGCCGCATACGGCGGTCGGACTTCTTACCCACCACCAGGTGGGCGCGGCCCGACTGACGGCGGCGCAGCTTGCCCGTACCGGTCACGGTGAACCGCTTCGCCGCGGACCGCCTCGTCTTTTGCTTTGGCATCTCTCTCACTCCTCGGCCGGGTCGTCGGCGGTTTCCACTGGCGCAGCACCGGCATCGCCGCCCGGGTGGCTCTCGGTGTGTGCACCTGTGGGCTCCCTGCGGCGCTTCACCGGTGCCAACTGCATCGTCATGTTCCGTCCCTCGAGTCGGGCGTTCTGTTCGATCGTCCCCCAGTCCGCCACCTCGGTGGCGAGTTTCTGCAGGACCCGGGATCCGAGCTCTGGATGGCTCAGCTCCCGGCCACGGAACATCATCGTGATCTTGACCTTGTCGCCCTCTCCCAAGAACTCCACCACCCGACGCTTCTTCCACTCGTAGTCGTTGTCATCCGTCTTGGGACGGAACTTGACTTCCTTGACCACGGTGCGGGTCTGCTTCTTGCGCGCCTCCCGCTGGCGGACCGACAGCTCGTACTTGTACTTGCCGTAGTCCATCATCCGGCAGACCGGCGGAACGGCCTCAGGCGCCACTTCGACGAGATCGAGTCCCAACTGATTCGCCAGGTACTGGGCTTCCTCGACCTTGAGGACACCAACCTGGCTTCCATCCGGTGCGACCACACGCACCTCGCGGGCCCGAATCTTGTCGTTGATCCTCAGTTCCTGTGCGATGTTCGCTCGACCTCCCGTGCTGCGAAACCCCGGATACCCGGGACAAACGAAACGACGGCATGCGCTGCCGTCGTTCGACGTTCTCGACCTCGGCGCACCATGGGTGGCCGGGTGGGAAGCAGCGCTTCCGCTTCATCTCGGTTGGCGGTGAGTATAGGGACTCCCCGAGAGAGCTGGCGCAGATGGGTTCACCCCGAGATCGGGTTACGGCCCAAGGTCGGGCCGAGAGCCGACCAGACCCTGGCCACATCCGCACCCCCTCCAGACCACTCACTGCGGCTCGAAGAGCCGCTCCTGATTGTCGGGGCGCTCGAATCGCCGCAGCCCGCTCCAGGCGAGGCCATCCATGAACACCCACGAGCGACGGTGGATGGCGCTCGGTCCATACCACTGGAGGGCTGCCTGGTGTCGAGGACCGGGGTATCCCTTGTTGTCCTCGAACCACCAATGCGGATAGTGCTGCGACGCCGCCCGCATCAACCGGTCTCGGGTCACCTTGGCGAGGATCGACGCCGCCGCCACCGACAGACATGTGCGGTCCGCACCGACGATGGTGAGCGTGCGGCGGTGGCCGACGAAGTCCCATGGGCCATCGAGCACCACCGCGTCCGGCGCAACCCCGAGTCCGGCCAGAGCACGCTGCGCCGCCAAACGCTGCGCCGCCGCCATGCCCAGTGTGTCGCACTCCGCGGCATCGGCGTGACCGACCGCCCACGCCTCGCACCACCCGGAGATTCGGTCGAAGATCGATTCGCGCTCCACCTCGCTGAGCAGCTTCGAATCTCGGACCTTGTACACCCGTCGATCGTGCGGGATCACCGCGGCGCCCACGGAGATCGGACCCGCCCAAGCCCCTCTGCCCACCTCGTCCATCCCGACCACGATGCCGGCTCCGGTCTCCCAGAGTCCGCGTTCGACAGCCAGACCCGGGGGGCGGGGCCGCAGAGAGGGGCGCAGCGGGGCGACGGATCCGGTCACGGGGGCATTCTCCCCGAATCCCCCGCCGACCGAAGAGCCCCTAACCGGCGCGACGATCCACCCGGTACGACGAGCCTGCCTCCGACTTGGCGTGCTCCTTCATCTCGGATGCCACCGCCGACGCCTCCCACTCGCTGGCGAACGACCGTCGCAGGTTCGTGGCCACGCCGAGCGAGATCGAGACGATCGGAAAGGCATGGCGCTCACCGCGACGGTCGATGACCTCGACGGTCCCGCGCAGGGCATCATGCGGGTCGTAGAAGTCGAGGATGCCATCGTCGAAGCGTCCGATGACCTCCTTGCAGAACCGCTCGGCAACGCTCGGCTCCATGGCCATGATGAAGTCGTCGCCGCCGACATGGCCGACGAAGGCCGACGGGTCGCCGATGTGCACCGCCGCCTCGACCAGGGTGTTGGCGGTGAACTTGATGACATTGTCGCCCCGCATGAACCCGTAGTGGTCGTTGAACGCCTTGAAGTTGTCGAGGTCGGCGTGCACCACCGCCAGTGGCTGGCCCAGCGCCACCCGGCTCTGCAGCACCTCGGCGATGCGAAAGTTTCCGGGGAGTCCCGTGAGCGGCGACAGCTCGCGCAGCGACTTCGAGCGACGCAGCACGGAACCCACCCGCGCGATCAGTTCCTCGATCGCAAACGGCTTGGTCACATAGTCGTCGGCTCCGGCGTCCAGACCCCGAACCAGGTCTTCCACGGTGTTGGCGACGGTGAGCAACACGACCGGCACATGGGCCGTCGCCGCGCCGGCCTGAAGGGCCTTGAGGACCGCGTAGCCGTCGGAGTCGGGCAGTGAGAGGTCGAGCAGCACGAGATCGGGCGGCGCCGCCACCGCGGCCGCCAGACCCCCGGCGCCATCGCCGGCGGTGCGCGTTTCGAAGCCCTCCGCCTCGAGGCTCCGTTTTACGAAGCCGA
>CAYYIA010000098.1:0-6820 GCA_964471875.1 uncultured Acidimicrobiia bacterium | reverse complement strand
CATCACCGGCCGCTCCCGTTCGTTGCCCGCGGCGGCGAACTCCAGGGCGAAGTTCTCCGGTTGTCCGAAGTCGACCTGGAGTGTGGAGAGCTGCCAGCGGCGCCCGATGGCATCGCGAACGTGGATGTCGATCTTGGGGCCGTAGAAGGCGCCTTCCCCCTCGGCCACCTGGTAGGACAGGCCCGCAGACTCGAGGGCGTTCGCCAGTTCGGCCGTCGCCCTGTCCCAGAGCTCGACGCGCCCCACGAACTTCTCGGGCCGAGTGGAGAGGTCCGCAGAGAACTCGTCGAATCCGAAGTCCCGCAGGACCATGAGCACGAAGTCGAGCAGGCCCTTCAGCTCCTCACCGACCTGGGACTCCATGCAGAAGATGTGGCTGTCGTCCTGGGTGAACCCTCGCGCCCGCAGCAGTCCGTGGATCACGCCGCTGCGTTCGTAGCGGTACACGGTTCCCAGCTCGAAGAATCGCAGCGGGAGTTCGCGGTACGAGCGCGCCCGCGAGCGGTAGATGAGGATGTGGCCGGGGCAGTTCATCGGCTTCAGCACGTACTCGTCGCCATCGTCGATCGACATGGTCGGGTACATGTTCTCCCGATAGAACGAGAGATGGCCAGACGTCTCCCACAGATGACTCCGGGCAATGTGGGGTGTGGAGACGATGTCGTAGCCGTGCGACAGGTGGGTTCGACGCGAATAGTCCTCCATGAGCATGCGCACCAGCGCTCCGCGGGGGTGCCATACCGCCAGCCCGCTCCCGGTCTCCGCCGGGAACGAGAAGTAGTCGAGCTCGAGACCGAGCTTGCGATGATCGCGCTTGCGCGCCTCTTCGAGGCGATGGAGATGGTCGTCCTGGGCCTTGCGGCTCTCCCACGCCGTGCCGTAGATCCGCTGCAACTGGGGGCGATGCTCGTCCCCGCGCCAGTAGGCACCGGCGGTGCGCAGCAGCTTGAAGGCGGCGAGACGGCCGGTCGAGGGGAGATGCGGGCCGCGGCACAGGTCGATGAAGTCGCGATTGCGGTACGCGGAGACCGAGTCGGCGGCGGCTCCCTCGGCCTCGTCGACGCCCTGGATGATCTCCGTCTTGAACGGATGACCTGCGAAGACCTCGAGCGCCTCCGCCTTGGACATCTCGATGCGTTCGAACGGTTGGTCGGCAGCGACGATCTCGGCCATCCGGATCTCGATGCGCTCCAGGTCCTCGGGCGTGAACGCCCGGCCGATGTCGAAGTCGTAGTAGAAGCCGTCTTCGATCGGCGGACCGATGGCAAAGGTCGCTCCCTCGAACAGACCGAGCACCGCCTGGGCGAGCACATGTGCCGCGGAATGGCGCAAGACGTGACGCCCGGCGTCGCTCTCCGCGGTGATCACCTCGAGGGCCCCCGAATGGGGAAGCGCCCGGGCAAGGTCCAGATCGACCCCGTCGAGGCGGACCGCAACCGCAGCCTCGGCGAGGCGACGGCCGATGGCGCGCGCCGCGTCGGCGCCGGTGCTCCCTTCAGGGAGTTCGAGCGCCTTGCCGTCGGGAAGGGTGAGGGTGAGGGACATCGTGGCGACAGGGTAGAACGGAGCAAGGGCGCCGGGTACCGCCGCGCGAACCTCCGGTACCCGGCACCCGGGTGCCTGGCCCGGAAATCCTTCACTCCCGCGCCCCCTCGTTCTACGCTCCCCGTGATCGAGTGAGGAGAGTCCCGTGTTTGCCCTCGTGAGCAGCCTGATCCTCGGGTTGGCCGCCTCGGCCGGACGCCCGTCGCGTCTGGTGATGCTGCACGACCCCATCCACCCCGACCTCCCCTGTCCGTGGTGTCGGACGGCCACGATCGAAGACGATCCCACCTGCCCGGGGTGCGGCAAGCTCTTCGGCTGAGCGTGGGCGCGGTGGCGGGGTGATGCTCCCCTCCTAGACTCGTCCAGGTGTCTCGAGTCGGCCTCGTACTCGGCGGCGGCGGCATCACCGGCGCCGCCTTTCATTTTGGAGCCCTGCTGTCGCTGCGCATGGCGACCGAGTGGGACCCCGGCACTGCCGACGTGGTGGTCGGCACCTCATCGGGCGCGGTGCTCGCCGCCCTGGTCCGCTCGGATCGCCTCTCGGTCGACGCGCTGATCGGCGACGTCCACGGCCCCACCGAGCTCGCCTGGGAGCTGCGCCGCCGCATCTACCGGCGCACCCGCCCCACCGGGATTGCCCGCTGGATGCGTCACGGCGTCCTGCCCGGGCTGCGCAGACCCGGTATCGGGTTGGCGGTCGGCTCGCCGGCGCGCTATTCGACCGAGGCCATCGCCGACTGGATCCGGGACACGGTCGGCGACGCCGCTGCCGATGGATGGCCCGAAGCGCCCACCACGATCGTTGCCTACGAAGTGGAGTCACACCGTCGAGTGGCGTTTGGGACCGAGGGCAGCCCCGACGTCGGGCTGGCGACGGCGGTGGCTGCGTCGTCGGCAGTGCCGCTCGTGTTCGAACCGGTACTGATCGAGGGCAGGCACTATGTCGATGGCGGGGTCACGAGCGGCACGAATGTCGATCTGCTCCTCGGTCATCCCGAACCGCTCGACCTGATCATCGTGGTGGCACCGATGGCTTCGATCGACGGCCGGCCCGATGCCCGCTTCTACGAGGGCTACCTCGACCGGCTTGGGGCCAGTGCGCTCGCCGACGAACTGGCCGTGGTGACCCTCGCATGGCCACACGCCGATGTCATCGTGCTGCGCCCGGATGCCGCCGTCCTCACCGCATCCCGACCGAACCCGCTCGACCCGGCGGCAGCCTTGCCGGCGTTCCTGGCGACCCTGCGTTCGATGCGGTCCCTGCTCGCCGGACCCGACGTATGGCCCCTCCTGGAACGGCACTTCCCCCCGGCGCGTCGCCATCGGTCGTGGGCGCAACGGCTGTGGTCGATGCGCGGCTGACGCCGATTCCGTCAGCCGACGGCAATGCGAACCGTGTGGTGTCCCGTCGCTCCGTCGGGGCGTGGAGGGACCCGTTCGTCGGTCTGGGTGTATCCGGTGCCGTCGGTGGCCCGCACTGCCACTCGGTGGTCCCCTGCCGCCAAGTCGACCGTTGCCTTCCATTGCACCCACGCATGCGATGACAGCGCCTCGGTGATCTCCCCCGGTACCCACTCACCCGCATCCACCGACACCTCGACACCGGCCACACCGTGGAGCGGAGCCCAGGCGACCCCCGCCAGCGCCACGGGACCGGGCGTCACGCGCGACCGGGGGACGTCGATGCGGGATTGCGTCTTCACCGGAGCCTCCTTCGCCCATCCCCGCGGAATCCAGTACGCATCAAAGCCATCCCAGGTGGTGAGCTCGATCTCCGAGAGCCACTTCGTGGCCGACACGTATCCGTAGAGACCGGGGACGATGAGCCTCGCCGGAAAGCCGTGTGCGGCCGGTAGCGGGTCGCCGTTCATGGCGAGGGCGATGAGCGGCTCCCTCCCGTCGAACACGAGGTCCGGCGGGAATCCGACGGTGAATCCATCGACGGATCGTCCGACGAGTTGCGTGGCACCGGGCTGCAACCCGGCCCGTTCGAGCACCTCCGCGAGGCGAACACCCGTCCACCGAGCGTTGCCGACGAGGTGCCCCCCCACCTCGTTCGAAACGCAGGCGATGGTGACATGATCCTCGACGAGTTCCATCCCCAGGAGATCGTCATAGGTGAACTCGAGCGGCTGGTCGACCAGGCCCGACACCCGCAGTTTCCATCGACCCAGATCGATCCGGGGTACGACGAGCGCCGTGTCGATCCGATAGAACTCGCGATTGGGGACCACGATCGGAGTGATCCCCTCGATGGCAAAGGAGTGGTCCGGACCCGGGGTCACCGCCGGGTTGGCCACCGGCCCAATGGCTCGGGGCGCGACCGCCGGCGCTGCGGTCGACAACTTGCGGCCGACCACACCGGCGGCAAGGGCTGCCACCCCGGCGGCACCCGCCATTCCCAGAAAGCGCCGCCGCGATCCATCATCGGGGACGCCATCGGTGGGCGCGGTGTCACCCCCGCTCCGCGCCAGACCGAAGGCGACGATCAACCCCGTGGCCACCGCGAGGAGCGTGGCCCCGATCACGGCGGCACGGTTGGCGTCGGGTTCGCCGACCGCGGCGAGAACCCCGAGCGTGCCAAAGGCGGCGAACGCCGCCACGAGCACTGCGGGCCGGCGCCGCCCCACCACCCCGGCAAACCAGCCGGCGATGACGGCCACGACGACAGTGCCCACCGCGAGCGCGGTCTTGTCGGCCGTTCCAAACGTCGAGATGGCGAAGTCCTTCACCCACGGGGGTGACCCGTCGACGACGGCGCTTCCCACCGCGGCAAGGGGCGAGGGGATCGCGGTGAACAGGCCTCCAGCCAACTCGCCGACGCCGAGAGCGACCCCGGCACCGACGAGTCCAGCCGTTCCCCAACGCACGGTGTCCGGTCGCATTCACCAGTCAACGCCCCGGCCGCCCCACTCGTTCCCGGTACCGTCCCCTCATGGGACGCCTTGTCCGTACCGCCCTGGCTCTGACGGTCGTGGTCATCCAGCTGGTGCTCGTGGTGCGCGCCTACTCGGAGCCGATCGACACCTTCGGGTTCCAGATGTTCCCCGAGTCGTCGCAGTGGCAGGCTGAGATCTACCGGGTGCTCCCCGACGGCACCCGGGTCGATGTCCGTGACCCCTGGCCAGGCGGCTACCGCTGGGACGACCTGGTCGACGCTCGTGGTCTCGGCGCACCCTTCGCCCTGCACCACGCCGATGCCGGGCTGGCGGCGACGGTCCATCTGCTCGACGCAGCCCTCGATTGGGTTGCCGCCAACACCCCCGATGACCGCGAGACCGTGCGCCTCGTCGCCGAGGTCACGCTCATTCACAACGATCGCTCGCCCGTGACGGTCGTCTTGGAGAGCGACGCGCGATGACGGCCCTGAGTCGCTGGCTCGGCCGGCTCGACGAGTCGATCGATCCGAGGCCCCTCGTGGTGCTCCGCGTCGCCATCGGACCGCTGGTGTTGATCCACCTCATGCCCTTCCTCGAACGCGCCGCCGCCGGCGTCATCTACCGCGATCGCTTCTGGCTCCCGTACGCCGACTGGTACCCGCACTTGCCCCGCGAGTTGTATGTCGGAGTCCTGTGGGTCGCGGTCGGTGCCGGACTGTTCGTCTCGCTCGGATTGCTCACCCGGCTCGCCGCCTGGGTGTGCGCCGCAAGCGTCGCCTACAACCTCTTCCTCAGCCAGACCCACTTCCATCACAATCGGGCCTTCCTCCTCATCCTGCTCGTGGGTATCGCGGTGCTCCCGGTCGGCGCCTCGAGTTCGATCGACTGCCTCGTGCGGACCCCCGCCGGTCTCAGTCGGGGCAGGGGCAGGCGACTCGCCCTCACCGTGCTGCGCGTCGAAATCGCCCTCGTCTATCTCGCGTCCGGCGTGTCGAAGCTCATCGATGCGGACTGGTGGGGCGGCACCGTCACCAGGTTGCGCGTGGTCGCCGGGCTCGAACGGGTGCCCGATGCGCTCGCCGGCCTCCTGACCGACCCCGGGTTCCACGCCTGGGCCGCCAAGGTCATCGTGGGGACCGAGATCTTCATCGGCGCCGGCCTGCTGTGGCGCCGCACCCGGCTCGCCGCGGTCTGGGTGGCGATCCCGTTCCACCTCGCCATCGAGGCCACCGCCAGCGTTCAGGTGTTCTCGTGGGCGGCTCTCGCCGCCCTCGTCGTATGGGTCACGCCGACATCGGCCGATCGCCACCTTCAGGTGCCGCACCGATGGCAGGCGCGTCTCGTGCAAGCATTCGACTGGACCGGCAGGTTCCGCGTGTCCACAGGCGCCCGAATGGAGCTGGTGGATCGCAATGGTCGGCGCCGGCACGGGAGCGATGCGGCACGCTTCGCCGCCTCGCGCCTGCCCATCACCTTCTGGGTCGTCGCCCCACTGCTGATGGGTCGCGCCGCCTACCCTTCGCAGGACACCGAGAGAGGAGCGCCATGACGACGCCGACCCCGCCGACACCGCTGTGGCAGACCCGCAAGTTCCGCATCGCCGCGCTGGCGGGATTCGTCGGTCTGCTGGCGCTGATCGTCATCCTGCAGAACCTGGAACGGTGGGACATCCAGTTCCTGTTCTGGAACATCCGCACCTCGATCGCCGCCACGATCTTCACCGCCATGTTGGCGGGGGCGGGACTCGAGGTGCTGCTGCGCATCGTGCTGCGCCGTCGCAAGCGCAAGCGCGAGACGGCACGGCTCGCCGAGCACAAGGGCGACGAGAAGAACGACTAGACGCCGGTGCTAGTAGCGCGGCCCCTGGTAGCGCTTCGGCGCGCGGCCGGTCAGTGAGGGCGCTCCCCACGTGTCGTGGTACCACACATGGCGCAGCATGAGGCGGGCTTGCTCGACCCAGTTGGCGAGCATCGCCTCACGCGGGGTCTTCTTCTTGAGTCCCTCGACGGCGGCGGCGATCTCCACCTCGCCGGCGAGCTCCATCGGATTGCGGGTGCTGAGATCGACGACCCCGGCGACACCAGCGCGGGCCAGGAGACGTGCGTAATCGTCGTCGACGCCCTTGATGCGCATCAGATCGCAGCGATGCACCCAATCGCCGATGCGGCGAGTCGAGATCTTGGTCAGAGCGGCGATCTCAGACCGGCCGTCGGGAGTACTCCCCCACTTCAACAATGCTTCGGTGTTCTTGATCCCGGCCTTGCGCAGGCGCTCGATCTGCTTGTCGCCGATCCCCTTGAGATTCTCCAGCTTCGCCATGCGGTCTCCTCGGATATGCAGGCCAAACCTACCAATCCGCAACGGTGGTTGCGCCGGAACCGGGATCAGACGGCCCA